>JAWWPM010000190.1:0-6717 GCA_033854915.1 Nocardioidaceae bacterium | reverse complement strand
CCGGTGAGCTGACCTGGGCGGCGGCCGAGGCCGCCGGTCGGGTGCGAGCCAGCGGCGAGCGCGCCGACCTGTCGGCCCTGCTGCCGCTGGTCGCGCCGTGATCGTCGCACTGCTGCCGACCCAGCGGCTCGTGGACGCCGTCGGCCCGGTCGAGGGGGTCGAGCTGGTGGTCTGGCGCGGCGAGGGCGAGCCGCCCCGGGCGGACGAGGTGGAGCTGCTGGTGCCCGACTACGCCCGGAGCGGCACCGCGATGAGCCTGCTCGACACCCTGCCGCGGCTGCGCGTCGTACAGCTGCAGACGGCGGGGTACGACGGCCTGCTCGAGCTCACGCCGTCCCACGTCCAGCTCGCGAACGCGCGCGGTGTGCACGACGACGCGACCGCCGAGCTGGCGATCGGACTGACGATCGCCTCGCTCCGCGGCATCGACACCGCTGTTCGCGAGGCCGGTTCGTGGCGGCAGGACACGTCGCGGCGCAGCCTGGCCGACAGCCGGGTCGCGATCCTCGGCTACGGCTCGATCGGGCGCGCGGTGGCGGAGCGGATGTTGGCCTGCCGCGCGGCGGTCACCGGGGCCGCATCGGCTGCCCGGGACGACGATCTCGTCGGCCGGGTGGTGACCCTCGACGACGTCGACTGGGCTGCCCAGCACGTCGTGGTCGTCGTCCTCCCGCTGAGCGACGCCACCCGCCACGTGGTCGACGCGCCGTTCCTGGCGCGGCTCTCCGACGACGCCCTCGTGGTCAACGTGGGCCGCGGCCCGCTGCTCGACACCGATGCCGTGCTGGCCGAGGCGGGGCGGCTGAGGTTCGCGCTCGACGTCACCGACCCCGAGCCCCTGCCGCCCGACCACCCGCTCTGGACCGCCGCCGGGGTGCTGGTCACGCCCCACATCGCCGGGGGCACCACCGCCATGCTGCCCCGGATGGCCGATTTGGTCCGCGACCAGCTCACCCGCCTGCACGACGGCCGCCCGCTGCGCAACGTGGTCTCACGCTGAGCAGTCAGCTCGCATCGCTGTTCAGCCCCGACTTCGTCGGATCTGAGCGTCCTAGCTCGAAGCGGTGATGACCTCGCGGAAGCCGTCGACGAGCAGGTCGATGTCGGACTCGCTGGCGACGATCGGCGGGGCCAGCCGCACGGTCTGGCCGTGCGCCTCCTTGGCCAGGATCCCCTTGGCCAGCAGGGCCTCGGTGAAGTCGCGGCCCGTCATCTTGTCGGGGGCGATGTCGATGCCGGCCCACAGTCCGCGGGCACGCACGGCGTCGATGCCGAAGCCGACCAGGTCGGCCAGGCCGTCGTACAGCTGCTCACCGAGCTTGGCGGCGCGCTCCTGGAACTCGCCGGTCTCGAGCATCGCCACGACCTCGCGGCCGATGGCCGCCGCCAGCGGGTTGCCGCCGAAGGTCGAGCCGTGGGTGCCCGGGGTGATCACGCCGAGCACGTCGCGGTCCGCGGCCACCGCCGAGACGGGGTAGAGCCCGCCGCCGAGCGCCTTGCCGAGGATGTACATGTCGGGGACGACGTCCTCGTGGTCGCAGGCGAACGTGCGACCGGTCCGCGCCAGCCCCGACTGGATCTCGTCGGCGACCATCAGCACCTGCTGCTCGCGGCAGAGCGTGCGCACGCCCTGGAGGTAGCCCTCGGGCGGGATGATCACGCCGGCCTCGCCCTGCACCGGCTCGAGCAGGACCGCCACGGTGGTGTGGTCGATCGAGGCGCGCAGCGCGTCCAGGTCGCCGTACGGCACGAGGCGGAAGCCCGGCGTGTACGGCGAGTAGTCCTTGGTCGCGTCGGAGTCGGTCGAGAAGGACACGATCGTCGTGGTGCGTCCGTGGAAGTTGCCCTCCATCGCCACGATCGTGGCCTGGTGCTCCGGCACGCCCTTGACCTGGTAGCCCCACTTGCGGCTGACCTTGATCGCGGTCTCCACGGCCTCTGCGCCGGAGTTCATCGGCAGGATGAGCTCCTTGCCGGTGAGGTCGGCGAGCGCTTCGGCGAACGGGCCCAGCTGGTCGTTGTAGAACGCCCGGCTGGTCAGCGTCAGGCGTCCGAGCTGCTCGCGCGCGACCTCCACCAGTCGCGGGTGGCCGTGCCCGAAGTTGAGGGCCGAGTAGCCGGCCAGGCAGTCGAGGTAACGCTTGCCGTCGACGTCGGTCACCCAGGCACCCTCGCCGGACGCGAGCACGACGTGCAGCGGGTGGTAGTTGTGGGCCGCGTAGGTCTCGGTCAGCTCGATGTGGTGGGCGGTGGCGGGTGTCGCGTGGTTCATGGCGGACTGCTTTCGAGGCGTCGGGATCGCAGGCGGGGGAAGTTCCTCCATGGTCGCGCACGACCACCCCGGAAGCCAAATGATTGTCAGACAATTCTCATCGTGTCGGGATAGTCCGTGACGAAACGCATGCCGATCGGTTGCCAGGGCCTGCGAATCGTCACGGACTATCCCGGTGGATAGGTTGGCGGGCATGAGTGACGACGACCTGACGACCGCCCTCAGGACGCGGGTACGCGACGTCCTGCCCGGCGTACGACGTGACCTCGAGGCCCTGGTCCGGATCGAGTCGGTCAGCGCCGACCCCGATCGCGCCGGTGAGGTGCAGCGCAGTGCCGAGGCGGTCCGCGACCTGTTCGCCGCCGAGGGGTTCGACTGCCAGATCACCAGCGCCGAGGGCGGTCGGCCGGCCGTGATTGCGCACAAGCGAGCAGCCCGCGACGGCGCGCCGACCGTCCTGCTCTACGCCCACCACGACGTCCAGCCCGAGAACGACCACGCCGACTGGGACTCCCCGCCGTTCGAGCCGACCGAGCGCGACGGACGCCTCTACGCGCGCGGCGCGGCCGACGACAAGGCCGGCATCGTCGCCCACCTCGGCGCCATCCGGGCCCACGGCGACGACCTGCCGGTCAATGTCGTGATGTTCGTCGAAGGTGAGGAGGAGGTCGGCTCGGACAGCCTCCCGGCCCTGCTGAAGCAGCACCTCGACGAGCTCCGCGCCGACGTGATCGTGATCGCCGACAGCGGCAACTGGGACATCGGCGTTCCGGCCCTGACCACCAGCCTGCGCGGTCTGGTGCGCGTCGACGTCGAGGTGCGCACGCTGACCCATGGCGTGCACTCCGGCATGTGGGGCGGGCTGGTCCCCGATGCCCTGATGACCCTCAGCCGCCTGATCTCGAGCCTGTACGACGACGACGGCAGCGTCGCGGTCGAGGGTCTGCACGCCGGGCCGGCGGCCGACGTCGACTACCCGGAGGACCGGCTGCGCGCCGAGTCCGGCGCCGTCGCTGGCATCGGCTGGATCGGCACCGGGTCCACCGTCGAGCGACTCTGGACCAAGCCGTCGCTGTCGATCATCGGCCTGGACGCCCCCAAGGTGGCTGGCTCCAGCAACACCCTCGTCCCGGCCGCGCGTGCCCGGCTCAGCCTGCGCATCGCGCCCGGAGACACCGTCGCCGGCGCCCGCGCCGCTCTCGAACGCCACCTCGAGACCCACGTGCCGTGGGGGGCCGAGCTCACGGTGACCCCGGTCGACTTCGGTGAGCCGACCGCGATCGACGCCACCGGTCCCGCCTACGACGCGGCCCGGGCAGCGTTCACCGAAGCCTGGGACGGCACCGAGCCGATCGACATGGGCGTCGGCGGCTCGATCCCGTTCATCGCCGAGTTCCTCGACGCGTTCCCCGAGGCCAGCGTCCTGGTGACCGGGGTCGAGGACCCCGACACCCGAGCGCACGGCGCCAACGAAGGCCTCCACCTCGCCGAGTTCGAGCGCGTGGTCCTCGCCGAGGCGCTGCTCCTGCACACCCTGGGCGACCTCTGACGTCCCGGTCGAGTGCCGCAGCGGTCGCCCGGGCAGCCGGCACAGCACTCGACCCGACGACGCCGCGGCGATGCCCGTACGCCGTACCCCACCACCTAGACTGACGCCGTGACCCCACCCACCAGCCGCCGGGGCGGCGACGGTCGGCTCACCGCAGCGCTCGACTCGCAGGACCAGGGGCCGCAGGACGCCTGTGGTGTCTTCGGGGTCTGGGCGCCCGGCGAGGAAGTGTCCAAACTCTGCTACTTCGGGCTCTACGCCTTGCAGCACCGCGGTCAGGAGTCGGCCGGCATCGCGGTCAGCAACGGCCGCCAGATCCTGGTCTACAAGGACATGGGCCTGGTCTCGCAGGTCTTCGACGACTCGACGCTCGACTCGCTCAAGGGCCACCTCGCGATCGGGCACTCGCGCTACTCGACCACCGGCGCCAGCACCTGGCACAACGCCCAGCCGACGTTCCGCCCGACCGAGGACGGCTCGATCGCCCTGGGCCACAACGGCAACCTGGTCAACACCGCCGAGCTCCGCGAGATGGTCGCCGCCCTTCCGGGCCTGCCCGGTGAGCTCGACCTGCACGGGCGGGCTCTGGAGCAGTCGACCAGCGATACCGACCTGGTCACCGCGCTCCTCGCCCAGCACCCCGACACCTCGCTCGAGCAGCGGGCCCTCGAGGTGCTCCCGCTGCTGCGCGGCGCGTTCTCGTTCGTCTGGATGACCGAGTCGACGCTGTACGCCGCCCGCGACGCCCAGGGCATCCGGCCGTTGGTGCTCGGCCGGCTCGACCGCGGCTGGGTCGTCGCCAGCGAGGATGCCGCGCTGGCCACCATCGGTGCCAGCGTGGTCCGCGAGGTCGAGCCGGGGGAGATGCTCGTGATCGACGAGAACGGTCTGCGCTCCCACCGCTTCGCCCCGGCCGCCCCGAAGGGTTGCGTGTTCGAGTACGTCTACCTCGCCCGCCCCGATGCCACCATCGCCGGTCGCAGCGTCCACCAGGCACGGGTCGAGATGGGTCGTCAGCTGGCCCGCGAGTTCCCGGTCCAGGCCGACCTCGTGATCCCCGTGCCTGAGTCGGCCTACCCCGCCGCCGCCGGCTACGCCGAGGAGTCGGGCATCCCGTTCGGCCAGGGGTTCGTGAAGAACGCCTATGTCGGCCGCACCTTCATCCAGCCCAGCCAGACCCTGCGCCAGCTGGGCATCCGGCTCAAGCTCAACCCCCTCGAGCACATGATCCGTGGCAAGCGGATCGTGGTCGTGGACGACTCGATCGTGCGCGGCAACACCCAGCGCGCCCAGGTCCGGATGTTGCGGGAGGCCGGGGCTCTCGAGGTCCACGTGCGCATCTCGAGCCCGCCGGTGAAGTGGCCGTGCTTCTACGGCATCGACTTCGCGACCCGGGCCGAGCTGATTGCCAACGGCCTCGACGTCGAGGAGATCCGCGCGAGTATCGGCGCCGACAGCCTCGGCTACATCTCTCTGGACGGGATGACCGATGCCACCGGGCAGTCCCAGGACAACCTCTGCATGGCCTGCTTCACCGGCGCCTACCCGATCGAGCTCCCCGACGAGAGCCTGCTCGGCAAGCACCTGCTCGAGGCCTCCCTGAGCTCGCCGCACGTGGCGCGTGAGCTGCCGGTCCTCAACAACCCGTGACCTCCAGCCCACGTCCTCCAGGAGTCCTCGTGACCCAGCCTCCCGCATCCCCCGGGACGAACGCCTACGCCGCCTCCGGCGTCGACATCGAGGCTGCGGACACCGCGGTCGCGCTGATGAAGGGCTGGGTCGAGAAGACCTCGCGGCCCGAGGTGATCGGGAGCATCGGCGGCTTCGCCGGCCTCTTCGACGCGAGCGCGCTCACCCGCTACGCCGCCCCGATCCTGGCGACGTCGACCGACGGCGCCGGGACCAAGGTCGCGATCGCGCAGGCAATGGACGTGCACGACACGATCGGGTTCGATCTGGTCGGCATGGTCGTCGACGACCTGGTCGTGTGTGGTGCGGAGCCGCTCTTCATGACCGACTACATCGCCTGCGGTCGCGTGGAGCCGGAGCGGATCGCGGCGATCGTCAAGGGCATCGCCGAGGCGTGCGTCGAGGCGGGCTGCGCCCTGCTGGGCGGCGAGACGGCCGAGCACCCCGGACTCATGGAGCCCGACGCCTACGACATCGCCGGTGCCGCCACCGGTGTGGTCGAGGCCAGCGGCCTGCTCGGGCCGGGCCGGGTCCGCCCGGGTGACGTCGCGGTCGCGATGTCGTCCAGCGGGCTCCACGCCAACGGCTACTCCCTGATCCGCCACGTCCTGCTCGACCGGGCGGGCTGGACCCTCGATCGTGACGTGCCCGAGCTCGGCCGGACGCTCGGCGAGGAGCTCATGGAGCCGACCCGGATCTATGCCAAGGCCTGCCTGGCTCTGGCCGCCGAGACCCAGACCCATGCCATGGCTCACATCACCGGCGGTGGGCTCGCCGCCAACCTGGCCCGGGTGGTGCCCGAGGAGCTGTCGGTGACCATCGCCCGGGCGACCTGGCAGCCCGCGCCGATCTTCGACGTCGTACGACGGGTAGGCGCCGTCTCGCAGGACGACCTGGAGTCGACCCTCAACTGCGGGGTCGGGATGGTCGCGCTGATGCCCGCCGACGACGCCGACCGGGCGCTGGCGACCCTCGACCGGTTCGGGGTGCATGCCTGGGTGGCCGGCGAGGTCTCCGTCGACGAGCAGCACGGCGGCCAAGTCCACCTGGTGGGTCAGTACCCCGGCTGGTGACCCCACGGGCCCCTTGCACCCCGCCGACTGGTGCATTCGGGCCCTTCGCGGGCCCCGACCGGATCAAATCTCGTCCAAATCGGGATGGGGTGTGCGGGAACAGCCAACCATTGGGTAGCGTTGCCCCCACGAGA
>JAWWPM010000189.1:0-9499 GCA_033854915.1 Nocardioidaceae bacterium | reverse complement strand
CACCGACGTCGTCTACGACGTTCAGGGCATCACGCTGACCTTCGGCGGTGTCACCTCGCTGTCCGACCTGACCCTGCAGATGCACCGCGGTGAGATCCTGGCGATCATCGGCCCGAACGGCGCCGGCAAGACGTCGCTGTTCAACTCCCTCACCGGCGTCTACACCCCGCAGCACGGGTCGATCACGGTCGCCGCCCGCGTCGGCGACGAGCCGACGTCGGTGATCTACCAGTCCGGCCTGATCTCCAAGAAGACCCGCAGCCGCAAGACCCACATCATCAACCATCTCGGCGTGGCCCGGACGTTCCAGAACATCCGGCTCTTCCCGGCCCTGACCGCCCTGGAGAACGTCAAGGTCGGCGTCGAGACCCGGATGAAGTCGGGTCCGGTCGCGGCGATGCTGGGGCTCCCCCGGCAGCGACGCGAGGAGCGCGAGGCCACGGCACGCTCCTTCGAGCTGCTCAAGTTCGTCGGGCGCACCCACCGGGCCAACGAGCTGGCCGGTTCGTTGGCGTACGGCGAGCAGCGGCGCCTCGAGATCGCGCGCGCCCTGGGGACCGACCCCGGAGTGATCCTGCTCGACGAGCCCGCGGCCGGCACCAACCCGGTCGAGAAGCGGGAGCTGGCCGACCTGATCCGCAAGATCAACGAGGTCGACGGCATCTCGGTGCTGCTGATCGAGCACGACATGAAGCTGGTGATGTCGATCGCGCACCGCCTGATCGTGCTGAACTTCGGCATCAAGATCGCCGAGGGCACGCCGGAGCAGATCCAGAAGGACCCGGCGGTCGTCGCCGCCTATCTCGGCACCGCGGACGACGACGAGCTGCCGGCGGCGACCGACGAGCCCGGAGGTGCCTCATGAGCCTGCTCGAGGTCGACGACATCGAGGTGCGCTACGGCGCGATCCGGGCGCTCAAGGGGGTCTCGTTCGAGGTCGACGAGGGCGAGGTGGTGGCCCTGCTCGGCGCCAACGGCGCCGGCAAGACCACCACCCAGAAGACCGTGTCCGGGATGATGCGGCCGGCCCTCGGCGAGATCCGCTTCGACGGTGAGCGGATCGACGGCCTGCCCGCCCACGAGCTGATCCACCGCGGCATCTGCCACGTGCCCGAGGGACGCCGGGTCTTCCCGCGGATGACGGTCGCCGAGAACCTCGACATGGGCGCGTTCCGCTTCAAGCGGGCCGACCCCGAGATGCTGGCCCGCGTCTACGAGCTGTTCCCGCGACTCAAGGAGCGGATCGCCCAGTACGCCGGCACCCTGTCCGGTGGTGAGCAGCAGATGCTGGCGATCGGCCGGGCCCTGATGGGCAAGCCGCGCCTCCTGCTGCTCGACGAGCCGTCGATGGGCCTGGCTCCGCTGATCGTGCGCCAGATCTTCGACATCGTCCGCGAGATCAACAAGGAGGGCGTGACCGTCCTGATCGTGGAGCAGAACGCCGCCCAGGCCCTCGGTCTGGCCAGCCGCGGCTACGTGCTCGAGACCGGCGAGATCGTGCTCTCCGGCTCCGGCAAGGACCTCCTCGCCGACGACCGGATCCGCGCCGCGTACCTCGGCGAGGAGATCAACACCTGACGTCGGAGCCGCATCCGGTAGGTTTGCCCGCGCCCAGCCGGGTTGGCGGAATCGGCAGACGCGATGGTCTCAAACACCATTGTCCGAAAGGACGTGTGGGTTCAAGTCCCACACCCGGCACACGGTAGCCATCGGGCGTAGTTCCATCACGTGAAGCAGGTGAGCCTGCACTTCTCACGGCGTACTCACCGTGAGAAGTGTCGCTCCACCATGTGAACATGGTGGAGCTGGGCCAGCGCGGGCGCCGAAGACGCGAGCCTGGGTCAGGTGATGCGCCGGTAGGCCGGGGTGACCTCGTGCAGGGCGTCGCCCATGCGGTGGATGCGCAGGGCATTGGTCGAGCCGGGGATGCCCGGCGGTGAGCCGGCGATGATCACGACCAGCTCGCCCTCGGAGACCCGTCCGATCTCCAGCAGCGCCTCGTCGACCTGCCGGACCATCTCGTCGGTGTGCTCCACGTCGGTGATCAGGAAAGTCTCCACGCCCCAGCTCAGCGACAGCTGGGAACGCACCTTCGCGACCGGCGTGAAGGCCAGCACGGGCACCTTGCCGCGGTAGCGCGCGAGGCGCTTCGCGGAGTCGCCCGACTGGGTGAAGGCCACGACGTACGACGCAGCGACCCGGTCGGCGACCTCGGCAGCGGCCTTGGCGATCACGCCGCCCCGCGTCCGCGGCTGCCAGTCGATGGCGGCCATGCTGCCCAGGGCGTGGTCCTCGGTCGAAGCGACGATCCTGGCCATCGTCTCGACCGTCTCGAGAGGGAAGTCCCCGACGCTGGTCTCGCCGGAGAGCATCACGGCGTCCGCGCCGTCGAGGACGGCGTTGGCGACGTCGGAGGCCTCCGCGCGGGTGGGCCGGGGGTTGCTGATCATCGACTCGAGCATCTGGGTCGCCACGATCACCGGCTTGGCGTTGCGGCGGGCCTTGTCGATCACCCGCTTCTGCAGGAACGGCACGTCCTCCAGGGGGCACTCCACGCCGAGGTCCCCGCGGGCGACCATGAACGCGTCGAACGCCTTGACGATCTCGTCGAGGTTGTCGATCGCCTGCGGCTTCTCGATCTTGGCGATGATCGGCAGCATCACGCCCTCTTCGCGCATGATCGCGCGGACGTCGTCGGCGTCGGCGCCGGAGCGCACGAACGACAGGGCGATGTAGTCGACCGAGGTCCGCAGCGCCCAGCGCAGGTCGTCCTTGTCCTTCTCCGACAGCGCGGGCACGCTCACGGCCACGCCGGGCAGGTTGAGCCCCTTGTGGTCGCTGACCTTGCCGGCAACCTCGACCTCGGTGGTGACGTCCTCGCCCTCGACCTTGACCACGCGGAGCCGCAGCTTGCCGTCGTCGACCAGGATCGGGTCGCCCTCGCTGACGTCGCCGGGGAGGCCCTTGTACGTCGTACCGCAGATCGTGGCGTCACCCTCGACGTCGCGGGTCGTGATCACGAACGTGGAGCCCTTGGCGAGCTTGACCTTGCCGTCCTTGAAGGTCTCCAGCCGGATCTTCGGACCCTGGAGGTCGGCGATGATGCCGACGCCGTGTCCGGTGTCGTCGGAGGCCTGCCGCACCATGTCGTAGCGGCGGCGATGCTCGTCATGGTCGCCGTGGCTCATGTTCAGCCGCGCGACGTCCATGCCGGACTCGACCAGCTTGCGGATCATCTCGGGGGTATCGACCGCGGGACCGAGGGTGCACACGATCTTGGCTCTACGCACGACGCTCAACCTACCCGGTCTTGGAACGTTCCAAGAATCACTCACCGCACCGAGATTGTCAGGACCCCGTCGGTGACCGCCGGGTCCTCACCGCCCAGCAGCCAGATCCGGTGGCCGAAGGTCGCGACGCCAGAGTCGCTGAGCGGGTGCGGGAGGGTCCCGGCGTGGGTAAAACGTTTCGTGACCGGGTCGAACCACCACATCGCGGCGGTCTGCTGGTCGGGCGTCACCCGGCCGCCGACCAGGAGGATCCGGGAGCCGACGGCGGCGGCCATCGCGTGTCCCAGCGGCACCGGCAGGCGCGCGACGACGCGGACGTGACCGGTGTGCAGGTCGACCGCCTGCACGCCGTCCAGCTCGGTGCCGAGCACCTCACCGCCGAAGACGTACGCCGTGTGGCCGACGCGCGCGGTGGCGGCGTACCGCACGCCCCGGACCAGGTGCCCGGCCGGCGTCGTGGACCCGTCCGCGCCCAGCGACAGGATCGTGGTCGGGACGCCGGCCCCGTCGTACCCACCGATCACGAAGGCGTGAGAGCCCTGCTGCACCACGCTCAAGTCGGAGCGCGTCGTCGGGAGGTGACCGACGACGTGCCAGGCGCTGTCGGAGAGCTCCTGGACGACGTCCTGCTCGGTGGCGTTGCCACCGCCGACGACGGCGGGCACTCCCCCGACCAGGCCGCCGGCGACGTCGTGGACCGGCACGGCAAGGGACTGCAGCCGAGTCGTCCGTCCGGCCGCCAGGTCGAGGCGCAGGACCTCGTCGGTCGACTGGTCGCCCGCGACCAGGCCGCCGGCCAGGATCACGGTCTGCTTCCCCACCTGCACCACCGCCTGCCGGCCGCTGGCCACGGGCAGCGTCCAGTGGGCCGCGGACACGGTGGCCGTGTGCGGCACGAACGGCTGCGCGCTGGGGCTGCCGGTCGGGGGCGAGGAGGAACCGGAGCCCGCTCCAACTGGCGGGGAGGACGAGGACGAGCCTCCGCCGCAGGCCACGAGAGCGGGGAGCAGGAGGACCGGCAGGAGCCGCCTCATCGCATGTTCCCGGTGTGCCCCAGGGAGTAGCGGCCGGGCTGGGGCCACACCGCGACCCCGTGCGGGCTCCCGCCGACCGGGATCTTGGCGATCAGGTGGCCGGTGCCGGTGTCGAAGCCGTAGACCACCCCATCGGTGCGCCCGGACAGCCAGAGCGTCTTCCCGTCCGCGGAGACCCCACCCATGTCGGGGCTGCCGCCCCCGGGAATGGTCCAGGTGTCGACGATCCTGTCGGTCGCGAAGTCGAGCACGCTGACCTCGCCGGCACCGCGGTCGGAGATGTACAGGTGGGTGCCGTCGCGGCTCGGGTAGAGGCCGTGCGGCATCCGCGGCATCCCGATCACCCGGACCTGCTTGAACGTCTTGGCGTCGATCAGCCGGAGCTCGTTGGTGCCCATGTCGGCGACGTAGAACGTCGTACCGTCGGGCGAGATCCGGACGTCCTGGGGCACGCTCCGTCCCATCGTCATGGGGTCGGCGTGCGGCGCCGTCGGCCGCGGGTCGAAGTGGATGACGCCGAGCACCTTGTGGCTCAGGGTGCCGACCTTGAGCAGCTCCCCGGAGAACTCGCAGGTGACCACGAAGAAGCGGCCGTTGCCCGAGAAGTCCGCGTGGTTGGGTCCGAGGCATCCGGGGTAGGTGAGGTCGTGGACGGTCTTCCACGTGTGCGGATCGGCGAACCGGATCGTGTTGTACTGCTCCACCATCACGATCGCGGTCTTGCCGTCGGGGGTGTAGTAGAGGTTGTAGGGCCGCGGCATCGACACGGTCCTGGTCTTCAGCCCGGTCGACGGGTCGATCTCGACCAGCTCGTCGGCATAGCTGGAGTTGGTGATCAGCGTCTTCAGGTCGTAGGACGGCACCACGTGCTGGCTGAGGTAGCCGGTCGGGATCACCCGCACCACCTGGTGCGTGCGCTGGCTGATCACCGTGACCGTCGACCCCTGCGAGTCGGGCACGTAGAGGTTGTGCGGGTCGTGCCGGACCTCGGGCGACAGCATCCCGGCCCGGGTCTGGGAGTAGATGTCGTTGTCGATGACCGGCGGCATGCCCGGGAGCGGGTTGCGGAACGGCGGGGCGACGTACGGCGCGGCCTTCGTGCTCGCCGACGAGGTCGGTGACGAGGAGGTGGCGGGCGTGCCGGTGCCGGGTGCCGCGCTCCCGGACGGGCCGCGCAGCAGTCCCCAGACGGTCAACGCCACCACTGCGATCGCCAGGAACGCGGCCGCCGGGCGGACAGCCTGCTTCCACGACACGCGACGATCTCCTCGGGCTCTCGGGCGGGCGGCTCCGACCTCTCAGAACGCTATCGGGCCCACCTGACGGTCTCCTGAACGCCCAGCCGGCCGGAGCCGATCGGCGCCGTCAGACCACGAGCGGCCGGGCGGTGGGTGGGATCGGGCGCGGCTGGCTGGTCTCGCCCGTGAGGTACTCGTCGACGGCGGCCGCGGCCGCCCGGCCCTCGGCGATCGCCCACACGATCAGGGACTGCCCGCGGCCGGCGTCGCCGGCCACGAAGACGCCGTCCACGCTCGAGGCGTACGACGCGTCGCGGGCGACGTTGCCGCGTTCGTCGAGCTCGACTCCGAGCTGCTCGAGCAGGCCGTGCCGCTCCGGCCCGGTGAAGCCCATGGCCAGCAGCACCAGCCCGGCCGGGATCTCGCGCTCGCTGCCCTCGACCGGCTGGAACGACGCGTCCACCTCCACCAGGCGCAGAGCCCGGACCCGGCCCGCCTCGTCACCGACGAACTCCTGGGTGGACACGGCGTAGACGCGCTCGCCTGCCTCCTCGTGGGCGGAGGAGACCCGGAAGGTCATCGGGTACATCGGCCAGGGCTGGCCCGGCGGCCGCAGCTCCGGCGGCTGGGCGAGGATCTCCAGCTGGGTGACCGACGCGGCCCCCTGGCGGATCGCCGTACCGAGGCAGTCCGCGCCGGTGTCGCCGCCGCCGATGATCACCACGTGCTTGCCGGTCGCGGTGATCTGGTCGAGGACCTCGTCACCGAGGGAGGCGCGGTTGGACTGCGGGAGGAACTCCATGGCCTGGTGGATGCCGTCGAGCTCGCGCCCGGGGACCGGCAGGTCGCGGCCGATGGTGGAGCCGACCGCGAGCACGACCGCGTCGTAGCGCTCCCGGAGCCGCTCACCGGTCAGCCCTGAGCCGTCCATCCCTACCTCGACAGAGGCCCGGAAGACCGTGCCCTCGCGCCGCATCTGGTCGAGGCGCCGGTCGAGGACCTGCTTCTCCATCTTGAACTCGGGGATCCCGTAGCGCAGCAGGCCGCCGATCCTGTCGGCGCGCTCGTAGACCGCCACGGTGTGCCCGGCGCGGGTCAGCTGCTGGGCCGCGGCAAGGCCGGCCGGCCCGGAGCCGATCACCGCGACGGTGCGGCCCGAGAGCCACTCCGGCGGCTGCGGCCGCACGTAGCCCGACGACCAGGCGCGGTCGATGATCGCGACCTCGACGTTCTTGATCGTCACCGGGTCCTGGTTGATGCCGAGCACGCAGGCGGTCTCGCACGGCGCGGGGCACAGCCGGCCGGTGAACTCCGGGAAGTTGTTGGTGGCGTGCAGGCGGTCCATGGCGCCGTCCCAGTCGTCGCGCCAGACCAGGTCGTTCCACTCCGGGATCAGGTTGCCCAGCGGGCAGCCCTGGTGGCAGAACGGGATGCCGCAGTCCATGCAGCGCGACGCCTGGGTCGAGATGATCGGCAGCAGCGCCCGCCCCGGCCCGCCGGGGTAGACCTCGTGCCAGTCGTGGATCCGCTCCTCGACCGGACGGCGCTCGGCGACCTCCCGGCCGTGCTTCAGGAAACCGCGGGGGTCAGCCATGCAGCACCTCCATGACGCGCTTGTCGGCCTCGTCGTCGTCCAGCCCGTCGCGCAGGGCCTCCGCGCGGGCCTCGAGCACTCGGCGGTAGTCACGTGGCATCACCTCGGTGAAGCGCGCCACCGCGGCGTCCCAGTCGGCCAGCAGGTCCTCGGCGACGGTCGAGCCGGTCTCCTCGTGGTGGCGGACGACCAGCTCGCGCAGGTCGTCCACGACGTCGTCGGGGACCGGCCCCAGCTCGACGAGCTCGCGGTTGACCCGCTGCTCCTTCAGGTCGAGCACGTACGCCGTGCCGCCGCTCATGCCGGCGGCGAGGTTGCGGCCGGTCTTGCCGAGCACGACGACCCGGCCGCCGGTCATGTACTCGCAGGCGTGGTCGCCCACCCCCTCCACGACGGCGGTGGCACCGGAGTTGCGGACGCAGAACCGCTCCCCCACGCCCCCGCGCACGAAGATCTCACCCGACGTCGCGCCATACGCGATCACGTTGCCGGCGATGATCTGCTCGTGCGCGGCGAACCGCGCGGCCCGGTCGGGACGGATCACGACGCGGCCGCCGGAGAGTCCCTTGCCGACGTAGTCGTTGGCGTCGCCCTCGAGCCGCACCGTGATGCCGCGCGGCAGGAACGCGCCGAACGACTGGCCGGCCGAGCCGAGGAAGGTGAGGTCGATGGTGCCGTCGGGCAGGCCGTCGGCGCCGTAACGCCTGGTGACCTCGTGGCCGAGCATCGTGCCGACGGTGCGGTTGACGTTGCGGACGGCGAGCTGGGCGCGCACCGGCTCCGCGCGCTCGAGCGCCGGCTCCGCGAGCGCGATCAGCTCGTTGTCGAGGGCCCGGTCGAGACCGTGGTCCTGGGTGTGGGTCTGCCGCAGCGCCTGGCCGGCGAACTGCTCGCCCACCTCGGCGACGTGCAGGATCGGTGCCAGGTCGAGGCCCGCCGCCTTCCAGTGGTCGACCGCCCGGCCCACGTCGAGCGCCTGCACCTGGCCGATGGCCTCGTCGAGGGTGCGGAAGCCCAGCTCGGCGAGCAGCTCGCGGACCTCCTCGGCGATGTACTCGAAGAAGGTGACCACGAACTCCGGCTTGCCGCTGAACCGCTGGCGCAGCACGGGGTTCTGGGTGGCGACGCCCACCGGGCAGGTGTCGAGGTGGCAGACCCGCATCATGATGCATCCGCTGACCACCAGGGGGGCGGTGGCGAAGCCGAACTCCTCGGCGCCGAGCAGGGCCGCGATCACGACGTCGCGGCCGGTCTTGAGCTGCCCGTCGGTCTGCACCACGATCCGGTCGCGCAGCCCGTTGACCAGGAGCGTCTGCTGGGTCTCGGCCAGGCCGAGCTCCCAGGGGCCGCCGGCGTGCTTGAGCGAGGTCATCGGCGCGGCGCCGGTGCCGCCGTCGTGCCCGGAGATCAGCACCACGTCGGCATGGGCCTTGGAGACACCGGCCGCCACCGTGCCGACGCCGACCTCGGCGACCAGCTTCACGTGGACGCGCGCCTGCGGGTTGGCGTTCTTGAGGTCGTGGATCAGCTGGGCGAGGTCCTCGATCGAGTAGATGTCGTGGTGCGGGGGCGGGCTGATCAGCCCCACGCCGGGTGTGGAGTGCCGGGTCTTGGCGACCCAGGGGTAGACCTTGTTGCCCGGGAGCTGCCCTCCCTCGCCGGGCTTGGCTCCCTGCGCCATCTTGATCTGGATGTCGTCGGCGTTGGTGAGGTAGTCGCTGGTGACGCCGAACCGGCCGGACGCGACCTGCTTGATCGAGCTACGGCGTACCGGGTCGTGCAGCCGGTCGGTGTCCTCGCCGCCCTCGCCGGTGTTGGACTTCGCGCCGATCCGGTTCATCGCGACCGCGAGGTTCTCGTGGGCCTCCTGGCTGATCGAGCCGTAGGACATGGCGCCGGTCGAGAAGCGCCGGACGATCGCGGAGACCGGCTCCACCTCGTCGATCGGCACGGGCGCGCGCCCGACCTCGGCCGCGTCCTTGAACCGGAACAGGCCGCGCAGCGTCATCAGCCGCTCGGACTGCTCGTCGACGCGCGCGGTGTACTGCTTGAAGACGTCGTAGCGCCCGTTGCGGGTGGCGTGCTGAAGCCGGAACACGGTCTCGGGGTCGAACAGGTGCGGCTCGGCCCCCTCCATGCCGGGACGCCGCCATTGGTACTCACCACCGACCGCGAGCTCGCGGTGGGTCGGGCTGATGCCCCCGCGGGGGTACGCCGTGGCGTGCCGCCGCGCGACCTCCTCGGCGAGCGTGTCCAGCTCGATGCCGCCCAGCTTGGAGGTGGTGCCGGTGAAGTACTTGTCGACGAGCTGCTGCGAGAGCCCGACCGCCTCGAAGGTCTGGG
>JAWWPM010000188.1:0-2781 GCA_033854915.1 Nocardioidaceae bacterium | reverse complement strand
CCGTGGACCTACACCTACCGCGACTACTGGGGCACCCAGGTCACGGCGTTCGAGGTGCTCGACCCGCACGAGTCGCTGACCGTGTCCGCGACCGCGACCGTGCACACCGACCGCGGCGAGCCGCAGCCCGCACAGCTCTCGTGGGACGAGGTGCGCGACCCGGTCCTGGTCGACCGCTACACCGAGTACCTCGGTCTCCCCGCGCGCGTCACCCCACCCGAGGAGCTCGCCGAACAGGTGCGTGGGATCGCGGACGGGGCCGACCGGCCCGGCACCGCGGCCCGCGAGATCTGCTCGCTGGTGAACACCGAGGTCAAGTACGTCGCCGGCGCCACCGACGTGAAGTCCGCGGCGGCCGACGCCTGGGCCAACCGCAGCGGCGTCTGCCAGGACATGGCCCACCTCGCGATCGGCGGGCTCCGCACGGTCGGGATCCCGGCGCGCTACGTCTCCGGCTACCTGCACCCGAAGAAGTCGGCGCCGGTCGGCGAGGCCGTCCGCGGCGAGTCCCACGCCTGGATCGAGTGGTGGGACGACGGCTGGCACGGCTACGACCCGACCAACGACCGCCACGTCGGTGACCAGCACGTGCTGGTGGCCACCGGCCGCGACTACGCCGACGTGAAGCCGCTGAGCGGGATCTTCTCGGGCAGCGGCACCAGCCACATGTTCGTCGACGTCCAGGTCACCCGGCTGCAGTGAGCGGCGCCGCCGGCGCCTGCGGAAGGCGTACGACGAAGCGGCACCCGGGCTCCTCGTTGCTCACCACCACGCTCCCCCGGTGCGCCTCGACGATCCCCTTGACGATCGCGAGCCCCAGCCCGGCCCCGGTGCCGGCCATCGTGGGAGCCTCCGGTGACCGGGCCGCGCTGCCGCGCCAGGCCACGTCGAAGACCCGGTCGAGCTCGTCCTCCGGGATCCCGCCGCAGGCGTCGTGCACCGTCACCTCGACACCGTGCGGCCCGGCCCGACCGAGCACCTCGACCGCGCCGTCGTGGGGCGTGTGCCGGATCGCGTTGGTGAGCAGGTTGAGCAGCACCCGGGACATCCGGGCCGGGTCGACGCGCACCATGACGTCACCCTCGACGGAGCCGCCGAGGCGCACGCCGCGGGCCCGCGCGATCGGGTCGGCGCCCGCGATCGCCTCGCTCACCAGGTCACCCAGGGCCACCGACTCCAGCGCCACCTCGAACGCACCGGCGTGGATCCGGGACAGCTCGAACAGGTCGTCGACCATCCGGCTCATCCGCTCCACCTCGCCGCGGATCCGGGCGTGGTAGCGGTCCGGGTCCTCGGCGAGCCCGTCCTCGAGCGCCTCTGCCATCGCCCGGTTGCCGGCCAGCGGGGTCCGCAGGTCGTGGGAGACCCAGGCCACGAGGTCCCGCCGGGAGGCCTCCGTCCGGCGTTCGCGCTCGTTGGCGGCCCGCAGCCGCAGCGACGTACGCTCCAGCTCCTCCGACAGTGCCGCCAGCTCCGCGGGCGCCCCCTTCAGGTCGGGGCTGAACGAGCCGGTCTCGCCGAAGGCGCGGGCCTCCCGCTGCAGCGACCGTGAGCGACGCGCGATCGTCTCGCCGACCGCGATCCCGAACGCCAGGGCGACCAGGCCGGCGACGACGGCCACCTCGGTGGTGACGGTGAGGTCGTGGCCGGAGAAGAACATCGCCCGGGAGGTACCGACCAGCCCCGCGACGAACACCCCGACCGCGACCGCGGCGACCGTGACGGTGGCCACGCGCAGGGACCGCCGGCGCAGCAGGTAGGCGACGAACCAGCCGGCCAGGCCTACGGTGCCCGAGTAGAGCGCGGTGACCAGGGCGATCATCCAGAAGTCAGACATCGGCGTCTCCCCCGGCTCGTTGCTCGGTCTCCCACCGGTAGCCGACACCCCACACCGTCACCAGCCGGGTCGGGTGCGTCGGGTCCCGCTCGATCTTCTCGCGGAGCCGGCGCACGTGGACGGTGACGGTCGACTCGTCGCCGAACGACCAGCCCCAGACGTCGCGCAGCAGCTGGTCGCGGGACAGCGCCTCGCCGGGGTGGTGGAGCAGGTGCCGTAGCAGGTCGTACTCGCGGGTGGTCAATGCCAGCGGGCGACCCTCCAGCGTCACCTCGTGCCGGCTGCCGTCGACCACCAGGTCGCCGTCGCGCAGCACCTCGCGGTCGGGCCGCTGGGCCTCACCGACGCGGCGCAGGATGGAGCCGACCCGGAGCACCAGCTCGCGCGGGCTGAACGGCTTGGCCAGGTAGTCGTCGGCACCGATCTCCAGCCCGGCCACCCGGTCGCCCTCCTCACCGAGCGCCGTGAGCATCACCACCGGCACCTGGCTGGTGGCCCGGATCCGGCGGCAGGTCTCCAGACCGTCGATCCCGGGCAGCATCAGGTCCAGCACCACCAGGTCGGGCCGTCGGTCGGCGAACAGCTGGAGCCCGGTCTCGCCGTCCCCCGCCTCGTCCACCTCGTGGGTCGCAGCGCGCAGGTAGGACACCACCACCTCACGCACCGTGGGGTCGTCGTCGACCACGAGGATCCGTGCCATCAGCCGTCGGGCTCCGTCTCTCCAGCGCTGTCCCGGAGCTGCGTCCGGATCACGCCCAGCATCGTCGCTGTCCCCACCAGTGTCGCGAAGACGCACCAGCCGAGGACGTAGTGCCGGTCCAGCAGGGTCGGGTTGTCCGCGCGTGCGCCCATCCGGGTGAGCACCGGGACCGCGGTCGCGGTGACGGTGCCGAGCACCACCAGCCCGGCGGTCACCGGAGCCCGGGCCGGACCGTGCACGACGG
>JAWWPM010000187.1:0-2846 GCA_033854915.1 Nocardioidaceae bacterium | reverse complement strand
GCGTAGCGCTGGGCGACGAGCAGGCTGAGCAGCCCGTCGGGCCGGAGCACCCGGGCCAGGGTGGCCAGGGCGTCGACCGGGTCGTCGACGACCTCGAGGACGCCGTGGCAGAGCACCAGGTCGGCGCTGGCGGGCTCGACCACGTCGAGCAGGTCGGCCAGCTCCCCTTGGAGGCCGGCGACCTCGACGTCGTGCTCGCGGGCCCGGCGGGCGAGGGCGGCCAGGGCGTCGGGGCTGGGGTCGACCACGGTGACCCGGTGGCCCAGCTCGCCCACCCGGACCGCGAGACCGCCGGTGCCGCCCCCGATGTCGAGGACGTCGAGGGGTCCACTGCCCAGCGTCGGCTCCAGTGCGGACCACACCACGGCGGTGCGGGTGTCGCTGCGGCCGGCCATGGGCGCCAGCCTAGAGGCTGGTCGGACCGCCGCCGGGCGGGTGCCCGGGTGGTCGTTTCATCAAGGTATGTCGGCGAACCGGCACTTCCCTCGCCCGATTCGTCGAGGGAAGTGCCGGTTTCCCTGCATACCCTGATGAAACGACCCGGGGTGAGGGAGGAGAGGGACCTCGAGGAATGGGTCATCCGGGGCTCCCGGGACTGCGGTGCCACAGGTTGCGGGACGGTTGCTTCGTATCCGCGAGCGAGCGGCTCAGACTGCCCGACGACACCGCCTCGCCGGGTGGCTTGACGTCGGCATAGGGAGACATCTGGAACCCGCTGGAGTGGGTGAGGACCCGGTGGTGGGTGACCTCCTCGAAGCGCGGCACCACCGCGAGGTGGGCGCGGACGGCCTCGATGCCGTCGCGCTGCCAGTGGTCGTGGAGGTCGGCCAGTGGCCAGGCGCCGGTCGCCCGTAGGGACACGCCGCGCTGGCCGGTACGGCGCAGCTCGCCGCGGACCACCAGCAGCCAGGAGTCGAACACGGTCGCGGCGTAGGGACCCTGGGCGTCCTCGAAGAAGGTGGCGTCGACCGGGCCGGTGCCGTCGTCGAGGGTCAGGAACACCACCCGCCGCCCGGACCGGACCGGCGGGGTCTGGGTGGCGACCTTCACGCCGGCCACCAGCAGCTCGGACCGGCTGCGCTGGGTGAGGAGGTCCTTGCTGCGGACCGCTCCGAGGTCGTCGAGGAACTCCGCATAGGTGTCGACCACGTGCCGGCTGGCGTCGAGGCCGAGGATCTCCAGCTCGGCCCGCATCCGCTCCTCGGCGTTCATCTCCGGCAGCCCGCTGACCTGCTCCTGCGGCTCGTCACCGAGGTCGAGGGTCAGCTGCACCGAGCCGACCGGTGCGGGCTCGACGGTGGCCCGGGACTGGGCCGCCGCCCTGGCCCAGACGCCCTGGCTGGCCAGGGCGTGCCGCTCCACGGGCGCCGCCCCGGCCCGGACCGCCGGGTCGGTGCTGGTGCGCGCGGCCGCCTCGTCGGCGCGGGTGTCCGCGGGACGCGGCGTACGGCGGGAGGCGCGGCCGCCGGCGAGGCCCCGGGCCCGGCCGGCCCGGCTGATCGCCCGGGCATGCCGGTCGAGCTCAGCGACCTGGAGCAGCAGGTCGCGCCGGGTGACCCGGGTGCGGCGGCGGACGCCGTCGGCCGCGCCCAACGGCGAGCCGAGGCCGTAGAGCGAGTCGAACCCTCCGGCGAGCACCAGCCGCTCCGCGATCGGCCGCGACACCTGGGCGCGGTGCCAGAAGTCGGTCAGCGAGTGGAACGGGCGAGAGGTGATGATCCGGTCGATCTCTGCGGCGTTGATGCCCTTGACCTCGGCCAGGGCGAGCCGGATGCCCCACGCCCGCCCGTCGGGCCAGCCGCTCTCGGCCGGGTCGCGGTCGGCCGGGTCGGGCCGGGAGGACTGACCGAGGACCACGGGAGGTGGCTCGTCGAGCGACGACATCCGCTCGACGACGTAGGCCTTCTCGGAGGCGTTGACGTCGAGCCCGAGGATCGCGATGCCGCACTGGCGGGCATCCTCGAGGATCAGCCGCTTGGGGTACATGCCGGGGTCGTGGGTGAGCACGCCGGCCAGGAAGTGCGCCGGCCAGTGGGCCTTGAGCCACGCCGACTGGTAGGTCGGCAGCGCGAACGCCGCCGCATGGGCCTTGCAGAAGCCGAACGACGCGAACGCCTCGATCACCTTCCAGATCGCCTCGACCACGGGCAGCGGGTAGCCATGACCCAGCGCCCGGGGGAAGAACCAGACCTTGGTCTCGGCCATCCCCTCGACGTCACCGAGGGCGCGACGCTTCTCGTCGGCCTCGGCATTGGTGATGCCGGTGAACTGGGCGATCATCTCGATCACCTGCTCGTGGAAGACCACGACGCCGTTGGTCTGCTCGAGGATCGGGCGCAGGTCGTCGTGGAGGTAGGTCGCGGACCTCCAGCCGTGCTTGGCCTCGAGGTAGGGGGTGATCATGTCGCTCTTGACCGGGCCGGGCCGGAACAGCGAGATGTCGGTGATGATGTGCTCGAAGGTCTCGATGCCGGACTTGCCGACCAGCTCGCGCTGGCCCGGGGACTCGATCTGGAAGACCCCGAGGGTGCGGGCGGCGCTGATCATCTCGAAGGTCTCGGGGTCGTCGAACGGCACCTGTTCCTCGTCGTCGAGGTCGATCTCGACGCCGTCGGTGTGGCGCACCAGCTCGACGGCGTGGGCCATCGAGGACTGCATCCGGATGCCGAGCACATCGAGCTTGAGCAGCCCGAGGTCCTCCACGTCGTCCTTGTCGAACTGGCTCATCGGGAACCCGGCGAAGCTGGACTCCACCGGGGTGCGGTCGAGGAGGGTGGCGTCGGAGAGCAGCACCCCGCAGGGGTGGACTGCGATGTGGCGCGGCAGGCCGTCGAGCCGCTCGACCA
>JAWWPM010000186.1:0-2905 GCA_033854915.1 Nocardioidaceae bacterium | reverse complement strand
GGCGAACACCTGGTGCTTCCAGATCGGCACCCGCGACTTCAGTCGGTCGATGAGCGCGCGGTTGGCCTCGAAGGCCGCACCCCGGTGAGCGGAGACACAGGCCACGACCACGGCGGCCTCCCCGATCGCGAGCCGGCCGGTGCGGTGCACGGCGGCGAGCGCGAGCACGTCGAACTCGGCGACCACCTCGTCGGCGACGGCGCGCATCTCGGCGGCGGCCGTCGGGTGCGCCGTGTAGTCGAGGTGGGTGACCTCGCGGCCCTTGTCGTGGTCGCGGACGGTGCCGACGAACAGGTTCAGGCCTCCGGCGGCGTCGTGGTCGAGGGCGGCCACCACCTCGGCCACGTCGAGCGGGTCCTCGCGCAGGTCGAGCAGGCGTACGACATCGGTCACGGGCCCACCCTAGGTTGTTGCCGCCCGCGAGTAACTTGGTGACCATGAGCGACACTCCGGAGCTTCCCCCCGGCGACGACGAGTCCGGCCAGAACCCCTTCAAGGGCACGCCCTTCGAGCAGATGTTCTCGGCGTTCGGCGGCGCCGGCGGCGGCGCGATGCCCGACCTCGGCGCGCTGATGGGCCAGATGCAGCACCTGATGACGCCGTACGACGGCCCCGTCAACTGGAACCTCGCCCACGACATCGCCCGCCGTACGACGGCGCAGACGCCCGACCCGACACCCGGACGGCCCGACCGCGATCGCGTCGCCGACTCGGTGCGCCTGGCCGACCACTGGCTCGACGCGGTCACCCCGCTGTCCTCCGGCGTCACCGTCGGTGCGGCCTGGAGCCGGGCGGAGTGGGTCGAGCAGACGATGGACGTCTGGAAGGTCCTCGTCGAGCCGGTCGCCGGCCACGTGACCGGCGCCATGAACGGTGCGATCGGCGGCTCCATGCCGGCCGAGGCGCAGGCCATGGCCGGACCCCTGATCGGGATGCTCGGCAAGATCGGCGGCACCGTGTTCGGGTCCCAGGTCGGGCAGGCACTCGGCGGGCTCGCCGGCGAGGTGCTGACCGCCTCCGACATCGGGCTGCCGCTCGGGCCGGCCGGGCAGGCCGCGCTGGTGACCAGCAACGTCACCGAGTTCGCGAAGGGACTCGACGTCTCCGAGGAGGACGTCGTGCTCTACCTCGCGCTCCGCGAGTGCGCCCACCAGCGCCTGTTCGCGCAGGTGCCGTGGCTGCGCGCCCACCTGATCTCCGCGGTCGAGGACTACGGACGCGGCATGACCATCGACGTCTCCGGCATGGAGGGCAAGCTCCAGGGCTTCGACGCCACCAACCCGCAGGCGATCCAGGAGGCCCTCGCGGGTGGCCTGTTCGAACCCGAGGAGACCCCGCAGCAGAAGGCGGCGCTCGCCCGCCTCGAGACCACGCTCGCGCTGGTCGAGGGCTGGGTCGACGAGGTCGTCGGCCAGGCAGCCGGCCAGCGGATGCCCGACCACGCCAAGCTCCAGGAGGCCGTACGCCGCCGCCGCGCCGCGGGTGGTCCGGCCGAGCAGACGTTCGCCGCGCTGGTCGGCCTCGAGCTGCGGCCGCGCCGGCTCCGTGACGCCTCCACGCTCTGGGGGTCGCTGCGCGCCCGGCAGGGTGCCGACGCCCGCGACGCGGTGTGGGCCCACCCCGACCTGCTGCCGACCGCCGCCGACCTCGATGACCCGCTCGGCTTCCGCGAGGGCGTCGATGAGCCGGCCGAGCTCAGCGACGAGGACTTCGACGCCCAGCTCACCGCGCTGCTGGACGAGGAGTCCGGCGACAAGCCCGAGGAGGAGTGAGCGCGCTCCACGCCGACGCGCTCGCGACGCTCGACGGCTGGGTCGCGCCCACCCCGGGGCAGGAGGCGCTGCGCACGTCGTACGTCGAGCACCTGCGCGCGCACCCCGACGGCTTGTTCAAGGCCTGCTACCCCGACCACCTCACCGCCAGCGCGCTCGTGGTCTCCACCGACCGCCGGCACGTGCTGCTGACCCTGCACCGCAAGGCCCAGCTCTGGTTCCAGTTCGGCGGCCACCTCGAACCCGGTGACGCCTCCCTCGCCGGAGCAGCCCTTCGTGAGGCGCCCGAGGAGTCGGGTGTCACCGGTCTGGTCCTCCAGCCGGCGCCCGTCCACCTCGACCTGCACGCCGTACCGTTCTGCGACCCGCGCGGCGGCGCCCGGCACCTCGACGTCCGCTACGTCGCGACCGCACCTGAAGGCGCCGAGCACGCGGTCAGCGCGGAGTCGATCGACGTCCGCTGGTGGCCGGTCGACGCGCTGCCGACCGACGAGCCCGGCATCCACGAGCTGGTGCGCAGGGCGACGGGTTAGAACTCCTCCATGTCGAGGTGGGCAGCCGCGGCGACGCCCTCGAGATAGCCCTTGGCCCGCTCGGCGCGGGGGTAGGCGTCGACCAGCCGCCAGAACGCGGGCTCGTGGCTGGGCTCGACCAGGTGCGCCAGCTCGTGCACCAGCACGTAGTCGACCACCCACGGCGGCATCTCCTGCAACCGGTGCGACAGCCGGATCGAGCGGTCACCGGGGGTGCAGGAGCCCCAGCGGGAATTCTGGTTGGTGACCCAGCGCACCGTCTCGGGCTCGGGCAGGTCGAGCTCGCGGGCCAGCCGCGCGGCCCGCCGGGCGAGGTCGGCGTCGGTGCGGCCACGCCGCTTGCTGCCGTCGAGCCGGGCGACCATGGTCTGCACCCACTCAGCCTCCTCGGCCCGGCTGAACCGGGCCGGGATCAGCACGATCACCTTGCCGTCCTGGCGGTAGGCCGAGACGGTGCGCGTGCGCCGGCGCGAGCGGCGTACCTCCACCTCCGGCGGCGTCGTCGTCACGGTCACGGACCGAGCGTACGGCGCGGCACCGACGGCGGGACCGCGCGACGCGGCCCTACCAGCGCCGGACCACCGTGCCCTTCGGCCCCGC
>JAWWPM010000185.1:0-6371 GCA_033854915.1 Nocardioidaceae bacterium | reverse complement strand
CGCCGCCGACCTCGACGCCGGCCGCCCGGTCGCGGTCGCCACCGTGATCGAGCACCCCGACCCCGCCTGGCTCGGCCGCCGGGTGATCATCCACCCCGACCAGCAGGTCAGGGGCTCGCTCGGCTCGCCGCGAGCGGACGACGCTGTGCACGACGACGCACTGGGGCTGCTGGCCAGCGGCACCAACGCGACGCTGACCTACGGTCCCGACGGCGAACGACGTGGCGAGGGCATGCGGGTGTTCGTGTGGGCCTTCGCCCCCAAGCCGCTGATGCTGGTGTTCGGTGCGATCGACTTCGCGGCCGCGGTGGCCCGGGTCGGCAGCTTCCTGGGCTACCACGTGACCGTCTGCGACGCGCGCCCGGTCTTCGCGACCAACACCCGCTTCCCCCAGGCCGACGAGGTCGTCGTCGAGTGGCCCCACCGCTTCCTGGAGAAGCAGCGCGACTCGGGCGCCATCGACGGCCGCACCGTGATCGCCGTACTCACCCACGACCCCAAGTTCGACGTGCCCCTGCTCGAGGTGGCGCTGCGGCTGCCCGAGGTGGCCTACATCGGCGCGATGGGATCCCGGCGTACCCACGAGGACCGCGAGGAGCGGCTGCGCGAGGCCGGGGTCACCGACGAGGAGCTGGCGCGGCTGTCGAGCCCGATCGGGCTCGACCTGGGAGCACGGACTCCCGAGGAGACCGCGATCTCGATCGCGGCGGAGATCATCGCCGGGCGCTGGGGTGGGTCGGGCAACCGGCTCGCGGCCGGCGCCGGGCGCATCCACCACGACTGACCGGGAGCGGTCGCCACGACCGTCTCCCGGACCTGATGTCGCGTTGGGGCCGCTCGCGCTACCGTGACCAGCGTCACCCCGACGTTGGGACATCGATGAGCTCGTCGAGCGATCTGCAGGACCGTCGCCTCGACGCTCTGCGCGCCTGGACGGCATTCGTCGAGCACGGTGACCGCGCCGAAGCGATGGTGCGACCCGAGATCCTGCGCAGCTGGCGTCGCTCGCAGCCGCGGGTCTCGCCCGACGTCACCCAGGCGCCGCTGACCGACGAGTCCGACGCCCAGGCGTTCTGGCATGAGTCGCCGCTCCAGCAGGCGGTCTCCCGCGTGGAGTCCGAGCTGCGCCGGACCGCCGAGGACGGCGACCTGGTGCTGGCCGTGACCGACGCGCAGACCCGCATCCTCTGGACGTACGGCGGGCGGGTCATGCGCCGCAAGGCCGAGTCGGTGAACTTCGTCCCCGCCGCCCGCTGGGACGACGAGAGCGTCGGCACCAACGCCCTCGACCTCGCCAACCGCAACAACCGGCCGAGCATGGTCTTCAGCGCCGAGCACTTCGCGCCGATCGTGCACAACTGGGTGTGCTGGGCCGCGCCGGTGCACGACCCGATCACGGGTGCCCAGCTCGGCGTCATCGACCTCTCCACCACCTGGGACCGCAGCCACCCGATCGGGCTGGCCACCGCGCGGGTGCTGGCCCGGCTGATCGAGACCGCGATGCCGCTGTCGAAGATGCACCCGATCGCGCCCGACTGCGACGGCCCCACCGGCCTCGTGCTGCGGCTGCTGGGCAACGCCGAAGCCACGCTCGACGGCAGCCGGCTGCTGCTCAACCGGCGCCAGACCGAGATCCTGGCGATCCTGGCGCTGCACCCCGAGGGGCTCTCGCTCGACCGCCTGCACGCCCTCGTCTACGGCGACCAGCCGGTCACGCTGTCGACGCTCAAGGCCGAGGTCTCCCACCTGCGCGCCGCGCTGGGAGGGCAGCTCGCCTCGCGTCCCTACCGCCTCACCCTCCCCGTCGCCACCGACATCGACGACGTCCTCGACGCGCTGCGCCGCGGCGACGCGGGCAGCGCGATCGCCAGCTACGGCGGCGACCTGCTGCCCGGCACCGAGTCGCCGGCGCTGGTCGAGCTGGGGGAGTACGTCGCCGTCGCCATGCGCGAGGCGCTCCTGGCCAACCCCGAGCCGTTCGCGGTGATCCGCTACAGCGAGCTCGCGCCGTACGACACCGAGGTGATCGAGGTCTGCCTGGCCGCCCTCGGCGACCGCCCGCACCCCGCGAAACCCCTGCTCAAGGGCCGTCTCGCGGCCGCCGGCCGCTGACGCTGCGCCCCCGGCGGACACCCGCCGGGGACCTTCTTTCACAGGAAACTCGGGCACTTCGGCCCTAGGGGCGCCTCTGCACGCCACTCACGATGGCGAGAGGTCACCACGCCTGGAAGGAGGTCGGCACATGGACATCGCGTTCACAGCCGGCAAGTACATCCACTGGGGAGTGCTGAGCATCAGTCTCACCAACTTCCTGATCATCGTGGGGATGATCGTCATTTTCGTGCTCGCTCTCGTCGTGCCCTTCCCCGGCGCGCACGAGCGCCGGCAGAACGACGAGGACGACTCGTGAGCGCCCCGGCCTCGGACGCCGGCGAGCGCAGCTGGACCTCGTCGGTCCGCGACCACGTCGCCGGCCTGGTCCCCGAGGGCCAGGCCCTGCCCGACCGGCAGCCGGCGTACGTCGCATCGTGGATCTACGTCTTCGGAGTGGCGACCCTGGCCGCCCTGGTCGTCGTGGTCGCGTCCGGCGTCGTGCTGGCGATGGGCGGTGCCGCCTGGTGGCACACCTCGTCTCTCGGCCACTTCATGAACTCCGTGCACCTGTGGAGCGTCGAGCTGTTCTTCGCGGCCATGGTCGTGCACCTGTGGGGCAAGTTCTGGATGGCCGCCTGGCGCGGCAACCGCGGCCTGACGTGGGTGACCGGGGTCGTGTCGTTCGTGACTTCGATCGGCGCGGCGTTCACCGGCTACCTCGTCCAGAGCAACTTCGACTCGCAGTGGATCAGCGGGGAGGCCAAGGACGGCATCAACTCGATCGGCGTCGGCGGCTTCTTCAACGTCCTCAACACCGGCCAGATGCTGCTGTGGCACGTCACCCTGCTGCCCCTCGGGGTCGGCATCATCGCCGTGATGCACGTCGTGCTGGTCCGACGCCACGGCGTCGTCCCGCCGCTCGACGACGAGCGTGAGGAGGTCGCCCGATGAGCACGACACATGCACCCCGACGCCAGCGCCACACACCCGACTCCCACGACTACCCGACCCGGCGCTACGACCTGGTCAAGGAGTTCGTGATCGCGCTGGCGATCATGACCGGCCTGTCGCTCGCGCTCGCCGGGATCTTCTCCTCGCCCGACGACAAGGCGATCACCATGGCCGGCTGGGCCCAGGGAGACCCGGCGGACTTCGTCGCGACCGCGACCGGCGAGCTCGCCGGGACCACCACCAGCGCGACGTACGGCGCGCCGTACAACCACGCCTCCGAGGGTCAGTCCGTGCTCGGGCTGAAGCTCCAGAAGTGGGGCGGCGTCGGCATCCCGATCAACTCCGCCGACCTGGTGCTCCAGCCGCTGCGTGCGGTCACCGGCGACGCCGGCCTGGTGAACGCGCTCCACCAGTGGGACGCACTGTCGGCCGACCAGCAGACCACCGAGGCCACGGCGTACGCCGACGCCCTCGCGACGGCGCCGGACGGTGACCCCGCCCAGGTGCAGCGCGGCAGCTACGGTCCGGTGCCGGCGCTCACCACGTCGTTCCTCGGCCTGGCCTCCTCGGGTGGGCTCGAGGGCTCGCTGACCTCGGCGGGGACGTTCTACGGGACCGACCAGACCCGCGCCATGCTGCTGCTCTCCGACGGCGCCTTCCTGGAGGACGAGGCCGTCGCGAACCAGCTCGGCGGCGACCAGTGGGGCATGATGAACGAGGTCGGCAACTATCCCGGACAGCCCTGGATGTGGCTCTACACGTTCTGGTACCAGGTGAAGCCGTTCTCGACGTCCGAGAACGCCGACACCCAGGTCTGGGCCCTGATGATGCTGCTCACCGTGCTGCTGATGCTGGTCCCGTGGATCCCGGGTCTGCGCAGCATCCCGCGGCTGATCCCGGTCCATCGTCTGATCTGGCGCGACCACTACCGACGGCGCCGCTGAGCGCCCCGGGCAACCTTTCGCCAACCGCCGGGCCCTAGCGTGACGTCCACCACAGATCCGCTGTGCGCGAAAGGCAGGCTCTCGATGACCAAGATCAGCATGCGCGTCGACCAGGAGAACGTTTCCGACGACGTCGAACCGCGGATGCTGCTCGTGCAGTACCTCCGCGAGAAGCTCGGGAAGACCGGCACCGTGATCGGCTGCGACACGAGCAACTGCGGCGCCTGCACCGTGCACCTCAACGGGCGCTCGGTGAAGTCCTGCAACGTGCTGGCGGTCCAGGCCGACGGTGCGACGGTCGACACCATCGAGCGGCTGGCCGACGACGACGGGACGCTGCACCCGGTGCAGCAGGCGTTCCGGGAGTGTCACGGCCTGCAGTGCGGCTTCTGCACGCCGGGCATGATCATGCAGGCGGTCGACCTGCTCAACGAGAACCCGGACCCCTCCGAGCAGGAGGTTCGCGAAGGGCTCGAGGGCAACCTGTGCCGGTGCACGGGCTACCACAACATCGTGAAGTCGGTCCTGTACGCCGCCCAGCTCAAGCAGGGCGTCGCGAGCACGGAAGGGGCGAACGCATGACCGCCGTCGACGACCGGCCGGCCGTCGCCCCCGAGATCGGCAAGGACCGCCGCCGCAAGGAGGACCAGCGCCTGATCACGGGCCGCACCCGCTGGACCGACAACATCACGCTTCCAGGCATGCTCCATCTGGCGATGGTCCGCAGCCCCTACGCCCACGCGAAGATCCTCAGCATCGACGTCGAGGCGGCCGACAGCTCGCTGAACGTCTACGAGGTGTTCACCGGCAAGGACCTCGGTGAGGGCCAGGGCGTGAACGCCAACGCGTGGCCGATCACCCCCGAGCAGATCACCCCCAACCACGTGCCGATGCCCGCCGACCGGGTGGTCTTCGCGGGCGAGATCGTGGCCGTGGTGGTCGCGCGCAGCGCCGCCGAGGCGCGCGACGCGGCCGAGCTCGTCGACGTGGAGTACGAAGTGCTGCCGGCCGTGCTCGACCTCAAGGAGGCAGCCGAGGACAAGGTCCTCGCGCACCCGGACCTGGGCACCAACAAGTCTGCCTTCTGGCAGCTCGACTCGGCCGCACAAGGCAGCGGCGGCGACGTCAACGAGGCGATCGAGGAGGCCCGTGCCAACGGCATCGTGATCGAGCGCGAGTTCCGTCAGCAGCGCCTCATCCCGGCGTTCATGGAGCCGCGGTCCACCGTGGTCGACCCGACCGGCGAGCAGATCACGATGTGGTCGGCGACGCAGATCCCCCACATCACCCGGTTCCTGCTGGCCGCGACGACCGGCGTCCCCGAGTCCAAGATCAGGGTGATCGCCCCCGACGTCGGTGGCGGTTTCGGCGGCAAGCTGCAGACCACTCCCGAGGAGTGGATCACCTGGGCGGTGGCCCGCAGGATCGGCAAGCCCTGCAAGTACACCGAGACCCGCTCGGAGTCGCTGATCTCGGCCCACCACGGTCGCGACCAGTGGCAGAAGCTCACCCTGGCCGCGACCAAGGAGGGCAAGGTCACCGGCCTGAAGGTCGACCTGCTCGCCGACCTCGGCGCCTACGTCGGCGTCGTCGGTGGCGGCGTACCCGTCCTCGGCGCGTGGATGTTCAACGCGATCTACAAGTTCGACTCCTACCAGTTCAACTGCACGACGGTGCTGACCAACAAGACCTGGGTCGACGCCTACCGTGGCGCCGGTCGCCCCGAGGCGACGTTCGGCATCGAGCGGATGATGGACGAGCTCGCCGTCGAGCTCGGCAAGGACCCGCTCGAGGTCCGCGAGATGAACTGGATCAAGCACGAGGAGTTCCCGTTCACCACCGTCGCGGGCATGACCTACGACTCCGGCAACTACGAGGCCGCCACCGAGAAGGCCAAGCGGCTCTTCGACTACGACGGCCTGCGCGCCGAACAGGAGAAGCGCCGCGCGGCCAAGGACAAGGTCCAGCTCGGCATCGGCATCTCGACGTTCACCGAGATGTGCGGCCTCGCGCCGTCGCGGGTGCTCGGCTCGCTGGACTACGGCGCCGGCGGCTGGGAGAACGCGTCAGTGCGCATGCTGGCCACCGGGAAGGTCGAGGTGGTCACCGGCTCGAGCGCACACGGGCAGGGCCATGAGACCGCGTTCAGCCAGATCGTCGCCGACCAGCTGGGTGTCGCGTTCGAGGACGTCGAAATCCTGCACGGTGACACGCAGTCGTCGCACAAGGGCCTGGACACCTACGGCTCGCGGTCGCTGGTGGTCGGCGGGATCGCCGTCGTCAAGGCCGCGGAGAAGGTGGTCGCGAAGGCCAAGCCGATCGCGGCGCACCTGCTCGAATGCGCCGAGGACGACCTCGAGTTCGCCGGCGGCAAGTTCACGG
>JAWWPM010000184.1:0-9841 GCA_033854915.1 Nocardioidaceae bacterium | reverse complement strand
CCATGCCGACGCCGTGCTCTTCGACCTCGGCGTCTCCTCCATGCAGCTCGACGTGCGCGACCGCGGCTTCGCCTACCGCGAGGACGCGCCGCTCGACATGCGGATGGACCCCACGACCGGGCCCACGGCCGCCGACGTGCTCAACACCTACTCCCACGGCGACCTGGCCCGGATCCTGCGGGAGTACGGCGAGGAGAAGTTCGCCTCGCGGATCGCCGCCGCCGTGGTCCGGCAGCGCGAGACGGAGCCGTTCACCTCGTCGGCGCGGCTGGTCGAGCTGCTCTACGACCAGATCCCGGCGCCCGCCCGTCGTACCGGCGGCCACCCGGCGAAGCGCACCTTCCAGGCCCTGCGCATGGAGGTCAACGACGAGCTCGGTGTGTTGCGGCGCGCGGTTCCCGCCGCGATCGACTCGCTCGCGGTCGGGGGCCGGGTCGTCGTGGAGTCCTACCACTCGCTCGAGGACCGGCTGGTGAAGAGGGCGTTCGCCGCCGTCACCACCGTCGACGTCCCGCACGACCTTCCGATCGTGCCCCCGGACCGGCAGCCCGCCCTGCGCCTGGTCACCCGTGGCGCCGAGCGTGCGGACTCCGACGAGATCGCCCACAACCCGCGTGCAGCCTCGGTCCGGCTGCGCGCCGTCGAACGGATCCGCCCCGACAGAGGAGTCGCCTGATGAGCAGTCCCGCCCTCGCCCTCCGGGCGCGCGTCCCTCGCCTGGCCGGCGCCGCCCTCGAGCGGGCGCGGCTGACCGTCGTCCCGCGACGCCGGCGCCGCCGGTCCAGCCCGGTGCCGTTCCTGCTCGTGGTCTCGATGGTCGCCGTGGGCGGGATCGTGGGGCTGCTCCTCTTCAACACCTCGATGCAGCAGGCGTCGTTCGCGGCGACCTCCCTGCAGCACCAGGCCGACAACCTCGTCGCCCAGCAGCAGACCCTGGAGATGCAGCTCGACCACCTCCGCGACCCCCAGGTGATCGCCCTGCGTGCGCAGAAGATGGGGATGGTGCTGCCGACCAGCCCGGCGGTGCTCGACCTGGCCACCGGCAAGGTGCTCGGCGTCCCGACCCCGGCCACCCGCCTCGACCGGCTCCGGCTGACCGCCCCGCCGCCGGTGAAGCCCGCCGCGCTCGACCCCGCCGCCCACGTGACCATCGTCCGTGCGAAGGGCGGGCACCACCACGACTCGACAAAGTCGTCGGACAACACGGGCCACGGCTCCCGGCACCAGGGTCGACACGCGGGTAGACAAGGCACCAGACAGGGCACCGACCACTCCGCAGCCCACTGACCAGGAAGCGACCCGTGTCTCCCACGACCCCACGCGGCACCGGCAGCGGCCGACGGCCCCATGACCGGCTGGGCAGCCGGAACGGCCGGACCCCGGCACGCGCTGGCAACCGCGCCGGCCGCAGCCCGGCGAAGGGCACGCGGCGCCCGGGAGGTGCGGCCCGCAACCGGCGGCGCCGCAGCCTGCGCGGCTCCGCGCAGCTCCGGCTGCGCACCGGGTTCGTCTTCATCGCGGTGGTGCTCTCGTTCTTCGGGGCGCGGCTGGTCCAGCTCCAGGGCGTCGACCCGCAGAAGTACGCCGCCCTGGCGGCCGCCGAGGGCGGCACGGTCACCGTCGAGCTGCCCGCGCTCCGCGGCGACATCCTGGACCGCAACGGCAAGCCGCTGGCCGACTCCGTCGACGGCCGCATGGTCGTCGCCGACCCGTCGATGACCCGCGCCACGGCGCCGGCACTGGCCAAGTTCCTCGCCCAGCACCTGCACGTCGACTACTTCACGACCTTGAGCGCCCTGAGTCAGAAGGACAGCCGATTCGCCTACATCGCCCGCCGCGTGCCGGCCGCCCTGGCGCTCCGGGTCGTCGACGACGCGCGGGCCAAGGGCTTCACCGGGCTCGACACCCGCAACGACCCGGTCCGCTCCTACCCCAACCACGACGTCGCAGCCAACCTGGTCGGCTTCCTGGGCACCGACGGCCCGCTGGCCGGCCTGGAGATGACCTTCAACAAGCAGCTGGCGGGCACCGACGGCACGGAGACCTACGAGGTCGGGGCGGGCAACCGGATCCCGCTCGGGCAGAGCGCCATCACCCCCGCCGTGAACGGCAGCGACCTGCACACCACCATCGACGAGGACCTGCAGTGGTACACCCAGCGGGTGCTGCGACAGGCCGTCCTCGGTGCGCACGGTGACTCCGGCTTCGCGGCAGTCCTGGACTCCCACACCGGCGAGACCCTCGCCCTGGCCGACTACCCGACGTACGACGCGACCAACCCGCAGGCCGCGCCGGTCGCGGACCGCAACTCGCTGGCCATGACCAGCCCCTACGAGCCCGGCTCGGTGGAGAAGGTGCTCACCCTCAGCTCGCTGATCGACGCCGGCAAGGTCACCGACCACACCCGACTGCTGGTGCCGGGCGTGCTCCAGAGCGGCGACCGCCCGATCAAGGACTGGTTCCCCCACGGCAACCTGAAGCTGACCCTGGCCGGCGTGATCGCGCAGTCCTCCAACATCGGCACCGCCAAGGCCTCACGGCTGTTCAAGCAGGGCCAGCTGCGGCACTACCTGACCCGCTTCGGCCTCGGCCAGCGCACCGACGTCGGCGTGAACGGGGAGACGGCGGGCATCCTGCCCTCGAGCGCCGCGTGGAACGGCATGATCCAGGACCGGGTGGCCTTCGGGCAGAGCGTCGCGGTCAACGGCCTCCAGATGGCCGCGGCCGTGAACACCATCGCCAACGGCGGAGTGCGGGTCGACCCGAGCCTGATCCAGGGCAGCGCGACCACCGCCACCGGTGAGTCCGTGGGCACCGACCACACCACGAGCCACCGGGTCGTCAGCGCCGACGCCGCGCACCAGATGACGCTGATGATGGAGCGCGTCGTCGACCCGGACGCCGGCACCGCCCCCGGTGCCCAGGTGCCCGGCTACGTCGTGGCCGGCAAGACGGGCACCGCCCAGCGGGTCGGCCCCACCTGCAAGTGCTACAACGGCCAGTTCACCGTCTCGTTCGCCGGGTTCGCCCCTGCGGACAACCCACGCTTCACCGTCTACATCGTGGTGCAGAACCCCCGCAACGGCGGTGGCGGCGGCTCGGTCGGCGGTCCGGCGTTCTCCAAGATCATGGCGTTCGCCCTCCGTCGGTACGGCGTACCCCCGACCGGGGCCGAGCCGTCACACATCCCGACCACGTGGTGACGGGTCCGGCGGGGATCCCGGGGTGACCGGCTCGCCGGTGCCGACCGATAGCCTCTGGCCGTGGTGAGCAAGGTCGATCCGGACGGCGCACGACCGACCCGGGCGACGCCCCGCGAGGTGTCGGCGCTGGTGGCCCACCTGGTGGGCTCGGGCGTCCCCGCGCTCACCCCGCACGGCGTCGGAGCGGCCGTGACCGGGATGTCGTTGGACTCCCGAAGGGTGCGGCCCGGCGACCTGTACGCGGCGATCCCCGGCACTCAGGTGCACGGGATCGCCCATCTACCAGCCGCCCTGGCCGCCGGTGCCGTGGCCGTGCTGACCGACGACGCCGGTGCCCGCGAGGTCCCTGCCGACGTCCCGGTCGTCGTCGTACCCCGCCCGCGGGCGGTGCTCGGCACGGTGGCCGCCGAGGTCTACGGCCGGCCGGCGGAGGCGCTGCGGATGATCGGCATCACCGGCACCCAGGGCAAGACCACCACCAGCCGGCTGCTCGAGAGCGGGCTCACGGGGTGCGGAGTCCCCGCCGCCGTGATCGGAACGGTCGGCACCCGCGTGCTCGGCACCGATGTCGCCTCCTCCCTCACCACGCCCGAGGCTCCCGACCTGCACGGTCTGCTGGCGGTGATGGTCGAGCGGGGGGTGGAGGCGTGCGCGATGGAGGTGTCCAGCCATGCGCTCGTGCAGGGCCGGGTCGACGGGATCGTCTTCGACGTCGCGGTGTTCCTCAACCTGGGCCGCGACCATCTCGACTTCCACCACGACATGGAGGACTACTTCGCCGCCAAGGCCTCGCTGTTCACGCCCGCCCGCGCCCGCGCCGGCCTCGTCGACATCGACGGTGAGTGGGGGCGCCGGCTGGTGACCCTGGGTGGCATCCCGCTCCGGACCCTGTCGATCGTCGGCAACGACGCTGACTGGTGCGCGTTCGACATCGACCTGCGGCCCACCGGCTCGCGGTTCCGGATCGTGGGTCCGGACGCGACCGAGGTGGGGGCCGGCTGCCCGATCCCCGGAGGGTTCAACGTCGCGAACACCCTGGCGGCTGTGGCTGCCGCCGCGAGCACGGGGTACGACGCAGGGGAGGTCGCCGCCGCCATTGCGGGCAGCGGGGGCGTGCCGGGCCGGCTGGAGCGCGTGGACGAGGGGCAGGACTTCGAGGTGGTGGTGGACTTCGCGCACAAGCCGGACGCGATCGAGGCCGCGCTGGCGGCGCTGCGGCCGCTCACCGAGGGGAAGCTGATCGTGGTGCTGGGAGCGGGCGGCGACCGGGACGCCGGCAAGCGGCCGCTGATGGGCCGGATCGCCGCCGCCGGCGCCGACGTCCTGGTGGTCACCGACGACAACCCGCGCAGCGAGGACCCCAGCGCCATCCGGGCCGCGATCCTGGAGGGGACGCGCGACGCCTCGGCGACGGTGCTCGAGATCGGCGATCGGCGGGCGGCGATCGCCGACGCGTTGGCGCGGGCACACGCCGGCGACGTCGTCCTGGTCGCCGGAAAGGGCCACGAGACCGGTCAGGAGATCGCCGGGGTCGTGCACCCCTTCGACGACCGCGCGGTGGTCCGCGAGGAGCTGCGCAGATGATCCCGTTGTCGCTGGCCGAGATCGCCACGGTCGTGGGCGGTCGCCTCGCCGACGCCCGAGCCGCGAACGGCGACAAGGTCACCGAGCCCGCCTTCGTGGACACGAGGTCTCCCCTGGCAGGGGGTCTCTACGTCGCGGTCGTGGGCGAGCACGTCGACGGCCACGACTTCGCCGAGGCGGCGGTCGCGGGGGGAGCGGTCGGCGTGCTCGGCGCCCGGCCGACCGGCGTACCGACCGTCGTCGTGGACGACCCGGTCCGTGCCCTCGGCCGGCTCGCCCGGCATGTGGTCGACACCCTCCAGCCGACCGTCCTCGCGCTCACGGGTTCGCAGGGCAAGACCGGCACCAAGGACTTCCTCGCCCAGCTGCTGGCACCCGCCGGCCCCACGGTCTGGACCGAAGGCAACCGCAACAACGAGATCGGCGTCCCACTCACCGTGCTGCGCACCACGCCGAACACCCGGTTCCTGGCCCTCGAGATGGGTGCTCGCGGGGTCGGCCACATCGCCGAGCTGTGCGCGATCGCGCCGCCCCGGGTGGCGGCGGTGCTCAACGTCGGGACCGCCCACATCGGCGAGTTCGGCTCCCGGGAGGCGATCGCGTCGGCCAAGGGAGAGATCGTCGAGGCCCTGCCGGTGGACGGGACCGCAGTGCTCAACGCCGACGACGAGCTGGTCGTCGACATGGCCAGGCGCACCGCGGCCCGCGTGCTGTCCTTCGGAGTCGCCGGGGACGTGAGCTGGCGCGGGCTGCGGCTCGACGAGCTCGGCCGGCCGTCCTTCGAGCTCGGGTACGACGGCGGGTGGGCGCAGGTGCGGCTGCTCGAGGCCGGCGCCCACCAGGTCGCCAACGCGGCCGCGGCCGCGGCCATGGCCACCGCGGCCGGCGTGCCGTGGCCCGACGTCGTCGCCGCTCTCGCCACCGCGCGGTCCCTGTCGCCGTGGCGGATGGCCCTCCACCAGCGCGCCGACGGCCTCGTGGTGGTCAACGACAGCTACAACGCCAACCCCGCCTCCATGAAGGCGGCCCTCGACGCGCTCGCGGCGATCGGCGACAAGGGCGGCCGCCGGACCGTGGCCGTGCTCGGCGAGATGCTGGAGCTCGGCGACGAGTCCACGGACCAGCACGGCGAGGTGGGGGCCCACGCGGCCGGTCTCGGCGTCGACGTCGTGCTCACCGTGGGCGGGGCCGCCGACGCGATCGCGGACGGTGCCCGTCGTACACCCGGATGGGAGGGCGAGGCGGTCACGACGGCGGGGCGTGAGCAGGCCGGAGACTGGCTGCGACACAATGTCGGAGCCCGGGACGCCGTCCTGGTCAAGGCGTCGCGAGGCGCTGCCCTCGAACACCTGGCCGACGTGCTCCTCGACGAGCAGGCTGGTCACCTGGCCGGAGAACGGGAAGGCGGGAACCCGAGCCGATGAAGGCGATCCTGCTGGGCGGAGGCCTCGCCCTGCTCTTCTCGCTGCTCGGCACCCGGGCGGCGATCCCGCTGTTCACCCAGCTCGGCTACGGCCAGGAGATCCGTGACGACGGGCCCACCAGCCACCACACCAAGCGCGGCACGCCGACCATGGGCGGGGTCGTGATCATCGCCTCGACCGTGCTCGGCTACTTCCTCGCCGAGCTCGCCACCCAGACCGAGCCCACCGCGTCGGCCCTGCTGCTGCTCTTCCTCTTCGTCGGCATGGGTGTGGTCGGTTTCCTCGACGACTTCATCAAGATCTCCAAGCAGCGCTCCCTGGGGCTGCGTAGCAAGGCCAAGATGGTCGGGCAGACGGTGATCGCCCTGGTCTTCGGCTGGCTCGCGCTGTCCCACATGCTCGAGGACGACCGCCACGTCAGCCCGGCGTCGGCGCACCTGTCGTTCATCCGCGACTCGAAGCTCGTGCTGCTGTTCCCGATCGCGCTGCTGCTCTTCTGGGTGATGGTCACCGGCACCAGCAACGCGGTGAACCTCACAGACGGCCTCGACGGGCTCGCCACCGGCGCCTGCGCCATGGTCTTCGGTGCCTACATGCTGGTCAACATCTGGCAGAACAACCAGAGCTGCGCGACCCATGCCAGCCCCCGGTGCTACGAGGTGAGGGACCCGCTCGACCTGGCGGTGGTGGCGGCCGCCCTCACCGGAGCGTGCTTCGGCTTCCTGTGGTGGAACGCGCCGCCGGCCCAGATCTTCATGGGCGACACCGGCTCGCTCTCGCTGGGCGGTGCCCTGGCCGGGATGGCGATCGTGACCCGCACCGAGTTCCTGCTGGTGATCCTGGGTGGCCTGTTCCTGGTGATCACGCTGTCGGTGATGGCGCAGGTGGGCTTCTTCAAGCTGTCGCGAAGATCCGGGCTGGTCCGCAAGGTCTTCGGGGTCAATGCCGGTCATCGGCTGTTCCGGATGGCGCCGCTGCAGCACCACTTCGAGCTGCTCGGCTGGGAGCCGGTCACGATCGTGATCCGCTTCTGGATCATCACCGGGCTGTGCGTGGCCGGCGGCCTGGGCGTGTTCTACGCCGCGTGGGTCGCGGGCACGTGACCCCCGTCCCGCCACCGGCCCGATGAGCCGCGTCGAGGAGCTCGGGCGACGCGACGACTGGTCGGGCGTCCGGGCGCTCGTGGCCGGCTTCGGGGTCAGCGGTTTCGCCGCCGCCGACAACCTGACCCACCTCGGTGCGTCGGTGACCGCCCTGGACGAGTCCGCGGAGGGCAAGCTGGAGAAGGCCACCCTGCTGGAGGTGCTCGGCGCCGAGGTCCGGCTCGGCGCCGGCGTCACCGCGAGCCTGCCCGACGACGTCGACGTGCTGGTCGTCTCGCCCGGCTGGAAGCCGTCGGCCCCACTGCTGGTCCAGGCCCGCGAGCGCGGGATCCCCGTGTGGGGGGAGGTCGAGCTGGCCTGGCGCCTGCGTGACCCCGAGTCGGCGGCGCCCTGGCTGGCGGTCACCGGCACCAACGGCAAGACCACCACGGTGCAGATGCTCGACGCCATCCTCCGGGCGTCCGGGCTGCACAGCGTCGCGGCCGGCAACGTCGGACTCCCGATCGTCGAGGTGGTGATGGACCCGACGCCGTACGACGTGATCGCGGTCGAGCTGTCCAGCTTCCAGCTCCACTACACCGCCTCGATGGCCGCCGAGAGCGCCGTCGTCCTCAACATCGCCGAGGACCACCTCGACTGGTATCCGGGCCCGACCGGGATGGCCGACTACGCCGCCGACAAGGGACGGGTCTACAGCGGCGTCCAACGGGCCTGCGTCTACAACGCGGCCGACCACGAGACCGAGCGGCTGGTCCGCGAGGCCGAGGTCGCCGAGGGTGCGCGCGCGATCGGCTTCACCCTCGGGATGCCGCAGGTCGGCATGGTCGGAGTGGTCGACGACCTGCTGGTCGACCGCGCCTTCATCGCCGAGCGGCAGTCGAGCGCCGCCGAGCTGTGCACCCTCGACGACCTGCCGAGCCCGGCACCCCACATGGTCGCCAACGCGCTCGCGGCGGCCGCGCTGGCGCGTGCGCACGGGATCTCCCAGGCAGCGGTGCGCGACGGCCTGCGAGGCTTCCGGCCGGACGGCCACCGGATCGCCACGGTCGTGGCCGCGAGCCCCGAGACCGGGGGAGTCGCCTGGGTCGACGACTCCAAGGCCACCAACCCGCACGCGGCGCTCTCCTCCCTGCTCGCCTACGACCCCGTGGTCTGGATCGCCGGCGGTCTGGCCAAGGGGGCTCGCTTCGACGACCTCGTCGAGACCGCCCGGAGCCGGCTGCGCGGGGTGGTGCTGCTCGGCCGCGACCGCGACGTCGTTGCGGGGGCTCTTGCGCGACACGCGCCGGATGTTCCGGTCATCGTGATCGACGGCGGCGAGACTGGCTCCGGACATGCCGCCATGGAGAGGGCGGTCACGGCTGCTGCGTCACTCGCCCGACCGGGTGACACGGTGCTCCTGGCCCCCGGCTGTGCCTCGATGGACATGTTCACCGACTACGCCGACCGCGGTGAGGCCTTCGCCGCGGCGGTGCGCGCACTGACCGACGGCTGACCGAGGACGGGGGGAGACCGGTGGCGATCGTCAGCCCGCTGCGGGGGCTCGGCCGGCAGGTCCGTCGTACACCGTCGACCGGCCGGACCACGAGCCGCCGGAGCGTCTCCTCCTGGACCGCCGCGCTGCACGACGCCCTCGACCGCCCGCTCACGTCGTACTACCTGCTGCTCGGGGCCTCCGGCCTGCTGCTGACCATCGGCCTGATCATGGTGTTCAGCGCCTCGAGCGTCTACGCCTTCCAGAACTACGACCAGAACTCCTACGCAGTCGTGGTCAAGCAGCTCACCTGGGTCGCGATCGGACTGCCCTGCGCCTGGGTGGCCGGTCACCTCCCGCAGCGCTGGGTCCGGCGGCTGGCCTGGCCCGGGTACGTCGTCTCCCTCGGTCTGCTGCTGCTCACCGCGTTCTTCGGCGTCTCGCGCAACGGCAACACCAACTGGCTGGCCCTCGGCCCGATCGTGATCCAGCCGTCCGAGATCGCCAAGCTGGCGCTGGTGCTGTGGGCCGCCCACGTCTACGCCAACAAGGACCGCCGGCTGGGCAACCTGCACCAGATCATGATGCCGGTGGTGCCGGGGCTGCTGCTGGCGACCGGCCTGGTGGTCTTCGGGCACGACCTGGGCACCGCGCTGGTGCTCTTCGCGATCCTGCTCGGCATGCTGTGGGTGGTCGGCGCCCCGGCGCGGTTCTTCGCGCTGTCGTTCCTGGTGATCTCGGTGTTCGCAGGCCTGCTGGCCACCACCGACCCCGAGCGGCTGACCCGCATCACGACGTTCACCGACCCGATGCGTGACTACAGCAGCGCCGGCTGGCAGCCCGCGCACGGCCTGTTCGCGCTGTCCAAGGGCGGGCTGTTTGGGCAGGGCATCGGCGCCAGCCAGCAGAAGTGGGGCAACCTGCCCGAGGCCCACACCGACTTCATCTTCGCGGTGCTCGGCGAGGAGCTCGGCCTGGTCGGCACGATCCTGGTGATCGGGCTGTTCCTGGTGATCGCCTACGCCGCGATCCGGGTGGCCCGCCGGACCAAGG
>JAWWPM010000183.1:0-2819 GCA_033854915.1 Nocardioidaceae bacterium | reverse complement strand
CTGCGACGGTCGCGGCGCCATCAACGACGTCGACCTCACGGCGCTGTACGACGACAGCAAGTCGCTCAACGAGGGTGCGCTCACCATCCCCGGCTACAGCATGGACGGCTGGTACGGCCGGATCTTCAGCGGCTGCGGCTTCTTCGACCCCGACAAGCCGATCCGCAGGTACACCAAGAAGGAGCTCCGGGACCTGCTTCACAAGGAGCCGACCAAGATCAAGGTCGACGGCATCAACCTCACCTATGAGGGCCTGATCCCGAAGATGCAGAAGTCGATGCTGTCCAAGGACGTCGACGCGATGCAGCCGCACATCCGCGCGTTCGTGGAGCGGGCGGTGACCTTCACGACCTGCCCCGAGTGCGACGGCACGCGGCTCAGCGAGGCCGCTCGATCATCAAAGATTGGGGGGATCAACATCGCCGACGCCTGCGCGATGCAGGTCAGCGACCTGGCCGAATGGGTCCGCGGCGTCGACGAGCCGTCGGTGGCGCCGCTGCTCGTGGCGCTGCACGAGACGCTCGACTCGTTCGTGGAGATCGGGCTGGGCTACCTCTCGCTTGACCGGCCGTCGGGGACGCTGTCGGGCGGCGAGGGGCAGCGCGTCAAGATGATCCGCCACCTCGGGTCGTCGCTCACCGACGTGACCTACGTCTTCGACGAGCCCACCACGGGCCTGCACCCCCACGACATCCAACGGATGAACAACCTGCTGCTGCAGCTGCGCGACAAGGGCAACACGGTGCTCGTCGTCGAGCACAAGCCGGAGGCGATCGAGATCGCCGACCACGTCGTCGATCTTGGCCCAGGCGCCGGGACCGCCGGTGGCGAGGTGGTGTTCGAGGGGACCGTCGAGGGACTGCGTGCCAGCGACACGGTGACCGGGCGCCACCTGGACGACCGGGCCGCCTTGAAGCCGTCGGTGCGGACGCCGTCGGGAGTGCTGGAGGTCCGCGGCGCCGGCACCCACAACCTGCGCGACGTCGATGTCGACATCCCGCTCGGCGTGCTGGTGGTGGTGACCGGCGTGGCCGGGTCGGGAAAGAGCTCGCTGATCCACGGCTCGATCGCGCGCCGCGCGGGAGTGGTGTCGGTCGACCAGACCCCGATCCGCGGCTCGCGGCGCAGCAACCCGGCGACGTACACCGGACTGCTGGACCCGATCCGCAAGGCCTTCGCCAAATCCAACGGGGTGAAGCCGGCGCTGTTCAGCGCCAACTCCGACGGCGCCTGCCCCAACTGCAACGGCGCTGGCGTCATCTACACCGACCTGGCGATGATGGCCGGCGTCGCCACCACCTGCGAGGAGTGCGAGGGCAAGCGCTATCAGGCCGATGTCCTGGAGTACAAGTTCGGCGGCAAGGACATCAGCGAGGTGCTCGCGATGGCGGTCGCCGAGGCCGAGGAGTTCTTCGGCGACGGCGAGGCGCACACGCCGGCCGCGCACAAGATCCTCGACCGGCTCGCCGACGTCGGGCTCGGCTACATCAGCCTCGGCCAGCCGCTCCCCACGCTGTCCGGTGGCGAGCGCCAGCGGCTCAAGCTGGCCACCCATATGGGGAAACAGTCCCACCCACCCGGCACCTACGTCCTCGACGAGCCGACCACCGGCCTGCACCTCGCCGACGTCGAGCAGCTGCTCGGACTGCTCGACCGGCTGGTCGACGCCGGCAAGTCGGTCATCGTCATCGCGCACCACCAGGCGGTCATGGCGCACGCCGACTGGATCATCGATCTCGGCCCGGGTGCCGGCCACGACGGCGGCCAGATCGTCTTCGAGGGCACGCCCGCCGACCTCGTCGCCGGGCGGGCGGGACTCCGATCCCTGACCGGCGAGCACCTCGCGGCCTACGTCGGCACCTGACCGGATGTGTGGCACGATTTGGCGCGTGACCAGCAGTCCCGCAGCTGCCCAGCACCTGCGCGACCTCGCGTGGCTGCGCCGCGTTCGCGACCGGATCGACCGGGAGTACGCGCAGCCGCTGGACGTCGAGGCGCTCGCCCGCGGCGTGCACATGTCGGCCGGGCATCTCAGCCGGCAGTTCCGGCTCGCCTACGGCGAGTCGCCGTACGCCTATCTGATGACGCGGCGCATCGAGCGCGCGATGGCGCTGCTGCGTCGTGGCGACCTCAGCGTCACCGAGGTCTGTTTCGCGGTCGGCTGTTCGTCGCTGGGCACCTTCAGCACGCGCTTCACCGAGCTGGTCGGTGTGCCGCCCAGCACCTACCGGGCCCAGACAGCTCGCGCGACGGCGGGGATGCCGTCGTGCGTCACCAGCCAGGTGACCAGACCGATCAGGAATCGAGAAGCGCCGGTCACGGGCCGCACCTAGCATGACCGCCATGGACATCACCATTCACGACGCCTACCTCCCGCACGACGACCCGGAGGCAGCCGTGGCGTTCTATCGCGACACCCTCGGCTTCGAGGTCCGCAACGAAGTCGCCTACAACGGGATGCACTGGATCACCGTCGGCCCCGCCGACCATTCGGGCACGTCGATCGTCCTGCATCCGCCGGCCGCCGACCCCGGCGTCACCGACGAGGAGCGCCGCATGATCGCCGAGATGATGGCCAAGGGAACCTACGCCCGCATCAACCTGGCCACCATGGACCTCGACGCCACCTTCGAGCGGTTGCAGGCCAGCGAGGTCGAGGTCGTCCAGGAGCCGATCGATCAGCCGTACGGTGTTCGCGACTGCGCCATCCGCGATCCCGCGGGCAACCTGATCCGCATCCAGGAGCTGCGCTGAGCCGCCGACCTCAGGACGCCCGCCGCCGAGCCCCAGCCGCCTCGTGGAGCAGGATCAAGAAGCTG
>JAWWPM010000182.1:0-2885 GCA_033854915.1 Nocardioidaceae bacterium | reverse complement strand
CACCTGCTCAGCGGCTGACCTTGCCGGCCTTCAGGCAACCGGTGCAGACGTTGAGGCGCTTGTGGGTGCCGTTGAGGTTCACCCGGACGCGCTGGATGTTGGGGTCGAAGCGCCGCTTGGTGATCTTCTTCGACCACGGCCGGTTGTTGCCGAAGGTCGGCTTCTTGGCGCAGATGTCGCAGACGGCAGCCACGGAGACACTCCTGAGTGGGAAACGGATCGGGGCCCGCGCACGGCGGGCAACCGGGAAAGAATATCCGACACACCCGGACGCGGACGAATCGAGCGTCCAGGGCGGACGACGCCGGTCGAAACCTCGGCACCTCCGCCACTACCCTGGCACCCGCCCGACCGTCTCGGGCCCGAGCCCGGAGGAGCCGACGACCGACGATGGAAGCACCCACTGGCGGCGGCATCGAGCTGGCGGTCGTGCGGCGCTTCGTCGACGTCGCGGTCGACGCGCTCGCCGGGGCCCGCGAGGAGATCGACGCGCTCAACGTCTACCCGGTCCCCGACGGCGACACCGGCACCAACATGTATCTCACGGTGAGCGCCGCCCGCGACGCCATCCAGGAGGTGCTGGCGGGCGATGCCGACGCCGGTCTCGACGCCGCGCTGACGGCGCTCCGGCGGGGAGCGCTGCTCGGCGCACGGGGCAACAGCGGGGTCATCCTGAGCCAGATGCTGGGCGCGATCGCGAACCGCATCGCGCGGGCCAGACCCGGTGACCGCAACGCGACGGTGATGGCCGAGGCGCTGCACGAGGCCACCGACGCCAGCTATGCGGCGGTCGGCACCCCGGTCGAGGGCACGATGCTGACCGTGGCCCGCGCCGCCTCCGATGCCGCCGTACGACGTGCCGACGAGCCGGGCACCCGGGCTCGCGACGTCTTCACCGCGGCCGCGGAAGCTGCCCGCGAGGCACTGAAGCACACCCCCGAGCAGCTCGAGCAGCTCCGGGCCGCGGGCGTCGTCGACGCCGGAGGCCGCGGGCTGTGCGTGATCCTCGACGCCGCCGAGACGGTGCTCACGGGTCGTCGCCGGGTGGAGCCCCGGCAGGCGCTGGGCACCCGGGCCATCCCGGTCACCCCGGTGGCCGACGCGCTGCGCGCGGGCGGGCCGTCGTACGAGGTGATGTACCTCCTCGACAGCGACGACACCCAGGTCGCCGCGCTCAAGTCAGCGCTCGCTCCGCTGGGCGACTCGCTGGTGGTCGTCGGGGGAGAGGGTCTGTGGAACGTCCACGTCCATGTCGACGACGTGGGCGCGGCGATCGAGGCCGGGATCGCCGCCGGGCGACCGCACCGGGTGCGGGTGACCCACTTCGCCGAGCAGGTCGCGGCCGCCGGCCACCGGCTCCAGGAGCGCACCGGGCGCAGGATCGTCGCTGTCGCCGCCGGTCCCGGCCTGGCCCGGCTGTTCGGCGACGCCGGCGCGGTCGTGATCGAGGCCGGTCCCGGGCGGCGTCCCTCCACCGGGATGTTGCTGTCGGCGATCGAGGAGTGCCACGCGGCCGAGGTCGTGATCCTGCCCAACGACCCCGACTCGGTGCGGGCCGCGCAGATCGCCGCCCGGACCGCGGAGGAGGACCACGGTGTCCGGGTCGCGGTGATCCCGACCGAGGCCCAGGTGCAGGGTCTGGCGGCGCTGGCGGTGCACGAACCTGCCCGCACCTTCGACGCCGACGTCCTGGAGATGACGGCGACCGCGTCCCACACCCGCCACGGCGCGGTCACGATCGCGGTCAAGCAGGCGATGACGATGGCCGGTCCCTGCGAGCCGGGCGACGTGCTCGGTGTGGTCGCGGGCGACTTCGCGGTCGTCGGCAGCGACCTGCGCGCCGTCGCCATCGAGATCCTCGAGCGGCTGCTCGGTGGTGGCGGCGAGCTGGTCACCCTCGTCTCGGGTGCCGGCTCCGACGGACTCGCCGAGCACTGCGAGGCGTACCTCCGGCAGCATCACGCCGTTGTCGATGTGGTGGTGTACGACGGTGGGCAGGACCGCTACCCGTTGCTGATGTCGGTGGAGTAGGAGGTGGACGGCCGTTGATCACGCTCGAGTCGCCGGTCGCCGCGGTGCTGGGTGCCCAGACCAAGCCGGCGAAGGCGAAGAAGATCGCCGAGGGCCTCGGTCTGCGCACCGTCGGCGACCTGATGCTGCACTTCCCGCGCCGCTACCTGCGCACCGGCGAGCTGACCACCGTCACCGACCTGACCAACGGCGAGATGCTCACCGTGGTCGGCGAGATCACCCAGGCGGACCTGAACTCCTACCTCGACCGCCGTACCCGCCGACCGGCGTACCGCCTCGACACCACTCTGCAGACCGACGGGCCGTCGCTCCGGATGTCGTTCTTCGCCAAGTCCAAGCACGTCAGCGAGTGGCAGGCCGGGCAGCTCGAGGTCGGCCGCAAGGGCGTCTTCGTCGGCCAGGTCGGCACCTTCAAGGGCCAGTGGCAGCTGACCAACCCGCAGATGGTGCTGTTCGGGCTCACCGACGACGAGACCACCGGCCTGGCCCTCGAGTCGGTCAAGGCGCTCTACCCGATCTACCCCCTCACCAAGGGCGTCGACTCGTGGGACCTCCAGCGCGCGATCAGCTTCGCCCGGACGGTTCTCGACGAGGTGCCTGACCCGCTCCCCGCGGACCTGCGCGCCGCGCACCGCCTGCCCGACGCGCACACCGCCCTCGACTGGATCCACGGCCCCGACTCGTGGGAGCAGGTGAAGGCAGCCCAGCGCCGCTTCCGCTTCGAGGAGGCGCTGGTGCTCCAGCTGGTGCTGGCCCGGCGCCGCGCCGAGCTCGCGGCGCTCGGCGGCCAGGCGCGCACCGGCGGGGGTGGCTTGCTGGCCGCCTTCGACGCCCGGTTGCCCTTCACCCTGACC
>JAWWPM010000181.1:0-7454 GCA_033854915.1 Nocardioidaceae bacterium | reverse complement strand
CGACGGTGTACTTGGGGTCGTAGAAGACGGGGTTCTCGAAGGAGAGGCTCATCGTCTCGGAGAAGTCCTCGATCGGGGAGATCTCCTCGAAGATCTCCTGCAGACCGGACTTGTGGGAGACGTCCTCGCCGGCAGCCTCACGGACGGCGACCTGCTCGAGCCAGTCGTCGTTGCCGATCAGCCAGTTGAAGCTGTCGGTCTGGAGAGAGAGGAGCTTGGGAACTTCGAGAACTTCGTTGATCTTCGCGAACGAGATGCGCTGCGGCGTAGTAGAGGAGTTTTCGGCGGTGGTACGCGCGGCCAAGAGAAGGTCCTTCGACGAGACGCTTGCGGAGACGCGCCACCCACCACTTCGATCAGCCACCGGGCAGGCGATCAGCATTTGAGAGCGGGCGCAAAGATGAATCGTACCGCACAAGCGGGCGCACCACAAATAGCACCGGACCCACGGGTCGGATGTCCCCACGATGATGAACCCGGCCGGGCCTCAGGTCAAGCACATCGGCCGAACCTGGGGACAACAACGGTGCCGGGCCGGTGCCCCAACGATGCCGTGGCGGAGGCTCAGGAGCCCTGCTGGCTGGTCACCATGTTGTCCACGAGCCAGTCGTTTCCGACCTTCTCCATGGTCACCGTGGCCTGGTTCTTGTAGATCACCGGCGTCTTCGGATGCTGCTTGTTGTAGGTCACCTGGTTGACGAACACCAGCACGTCGACCCGCCCGGCACCCGAGCGCACGATCCCCGAGGCGAGGTACTTGGCCCGGACCACGGTCCCGGTCTTGGGCGCGTTGTCGCGGATCACCGCGAACAGCTTGTCGTACTGCGTGCGGTAGTCCTGGGTGAGGTACGGCGACGCCGCCGCCTGGCTCTGGTCGAGGTGGTGCGCGTCGTAGGACAGGATCGGCACCACGGCCCGTTCGGCGGCGGCCTGCGCGGCGGTCGTGTCGCTGACCACGGTGCTGGTGGCGGGTTTGGTGAGCAGCACCCCGACCAGCACCAGCGCCGCTGCGGTCAGCACCGCCACCGCGATCAGCACCCAGCCGGGCACCAGCGGCACTGCCCGCGGAGTCCGTTCCACAATCACCGGCTCATGGATCGGAGCGGTCACGGGTGCGGCGACGGGCTCGCCCGGAACCGGGTCGGCCGCCTCCGGCTCGCCGGCCGGGAGGTCCGCGTCGTAGGCCGCCCGGCGCGCCGGGTCGAGCAGCACCTCGGCCGCCTGGTTGGCCACCCGGAACCGCCGGTCGGTCGGGTCGAGATCGGCCACGGCCGCCCGCCAGGCCGCGCGGATCTCGTCGGTCGAGGCGCTCGGCTCCACGCCGAGGACGTCGTACCAGGTCGCGTTCACGAGGTCACCGTCTGGTAGTCGTCGACGAGCCAGTGCCCGTCGATCTTGTCCAGCGACACCCGGAGCCGGAACGGCGCCGGCTCACCGGCCGACACCCGCTTTCCCGACTTGTTCTTCAGGGTCTCGCTGAACGAGCCGGCCACCAGCACCTGCGCGGAGTCGGTGTCGATCTGCTCGACGCCCGTGGCGAAGACCGCACAGGTGCGGTCGACTCCGTAGTTCTTCACGCTCTGCTCGGCCACCGTGACGCCCTGGTCGAAGGAGACCGCGAACTTCGGCGTGATCACGGCCTTGACCCGCGAGCGGTACTCCGGCATCTGACCGCTGGAGTCGAGCAGCGAGGGGCCGTAGGTGTTCACCCGGAGCACGAACTGCTGGGTGCTGGCCATCGCGGCCTCGCGGTCGGACTGGAGCAGGTTGCCGGAGTCGCCGTGCCGGTGCGAGAACAGCACGACCGCGCTGACGACGGAGGCGACGAGTGCGAGCGCGAGGACGCCCAGCAGCACCAGCCGGAAGAGGGCCGCCCGAGGGGCGCTCGTGGGGTGGTCGCTCGTCACTCGCTTCTCACCGGGGCGTCGTTGCCAGGGGCTGGAGCAGCAGCCACTTCCATGAGTCCTCTCCAAGTGTTGCGGGGGCGAGGCTACCGGTGTCGGCCAGGCGCGGCGAGACGTGGTGTCCCCAGGCCAGGCGACCGGTCGAGGGGTCGTACGACGCGATCGGGGTGCGGTACTTCGCCGCCGGCCGGTTGGAGGGGGCGTTCTGGGCACCGCGAGGGTTCGACTGCGACGCCGGCTCGGCACACTGGGCCTGCAGGTTCATCGGCCGGCTGGAGCCGTCCTGGGGCGGCCGGGTGTCGGTGCTCTGGTAGCCGTTGTGGCAGACCTCGGGGTTCTGGGTCAGCACCATCCCGAAGTGCGCGTCGTACAGCCCGGTCTCGGGGGACCTCGAGACCACCGTGAAGCCGCCCTCGACGACGTAGGGATAGATGATCAGCACCTGCCGGATGCCGGCGAGGTGCTTGACCACGATGTTGCCGGTGGTGACCAGGTTGTTGATCAGCCCGGCCAGGTGCACCTTGTTGTCCTGGAGGAACCGGCGCAGCTGGGTCGCGGTCACCGAGCCGTTGTCGATCACCGCCCGGAGGTCCTTGTCGTGGCCGGCCAGGGTGCCGGAGAACAGCTTCAGGTCGCGGGCGAACGAACGGATCGCGCCGGCGGAGGCCACCTGCCCCTTGAGCACCGTGTTGCCGTCCTTGATCAGGGCAGTGGTCACGTCGAAGTTGGCGTTGGCGGAGTGGATGAACGACGAGCCGCTGTCGATGATCCGCTGCAGATCCGGGCCGGTCCCGGCGAACGCCTGGCCGAGCTCGTGCACGGTCGTCTTCAGCGAGCGGCGGTTGACCGACTCGACGGTGTTGGACAGGTCCCCCAGCAGCTTCTGGGTGGGCAGCGGGGTGCGGGTGTCGCCGACCGCGATCTGGCTGCCGTTCTTCAGGTAGGGCCCGTCGTTGGTCTGCGGCTGGAGGTCGACGTACTGCTCACCGACGGCCGACCGGTTGCCGACCACGGCCAGGCTCCGGGCCGGGATCTTGCCGTCCCAGCTCTTGTCGATGTCGAGGTAGGCGTCGACGCCGTCGCGGGTCAGCACCAGCTTGTCGACCTCGCCGACCCGGACGCCGCGGTAGGCGACCATGCCGCCGGCGTACATGCCGCCGGAGTCCTGGAAGTGTGCGACCACCGTGTAGGTGGTGCTGTAGACCAGACGGTTGAGCTGGGCGTACTTCGCGCCGACGAAGCTCACCCCGAGCAGGGTGATCAGGACGAAGATCATCAGCTGGATCTTGGTACGACGTGTGATCACCGGTTCACCACCAGCCCCGGCACCAGCAGGCTGACCAGACCCGGGTCGTACATCCGGGTCAGCTGGTGCATGGTCGGCCCCCGTGGACCGAAGGCCACCCGGTTGGCTCCGGGCAGCGACAGGATCGTGGGGATGATCGACGTCGGCAGGGTCAGCGTCGGCAGGCCCGTGGGGACCGTGGGCAGGCTCGGGATCGTGTTCAGGACCTGGCAGACCGGGTTGTCGAGGTTCTTGCCCTTCTGGCACTGGGTGATCAGCCGGGCCAGCTTCTCGGGGTCGCTGAGCACCTTCTGGCAGGCCTTGCTGGTGATGTCACCGCTCTGCAGGCATGCCACGACGTCCCCGACGATCTTGGTGATCTCCGAGGTCGGCAGCGAGGTCGGCAGCGAGGGCAACGTCGGCAGCGTGGTCGGCAGGCCGGTGGGCAGCGACGGCAGGCTGCCGAGGCCGTCCAGCGACAGGTCGAGCTTGATGTCGAGGTTGGTGTAGTCGCCCATCTGGAGGTTGCGGGCCACCTGCGGGTCGCGGCCGACGACCTCGTCGACGAACGGGTAGGTGAGCGCCACGTTGAAGGCGTTGACGAAGTCGCTCCCCGAGGCCTGGAGCTGGCCGAGCACGGGGCTGAGCGAGCGGAGGGTGTCGATGGTCGACTGCTTCGACAGCTTGATCACGTGGACGCCCACGCCGCTGAGGTGGGCCAGCGCCGACAACATCTTGACCAGGTCGTGGCGCTGGCTGTTGATCGAGCGCAGGGCGCTGGGCAGCTCGGTGAGGGTCGCGTCGATCGTCGAACGCTGCTTGTTCAGCGAGGTCGACAGCCGGTCGAGCGCCTGTAGCGCGTGCACGATCTGGGTCTTGTGCCGGTCGAGCTGGCCGCTGAACAGCTTGATCTGGTGCAGCACCGAGCGCGCCTCGCCCTCGCGGCCGTGCAGGGTCTTGTTCAGCTCACGGGTGATCGTCTGGAGCTGGGCCACGCCACCGCCGTTGAGCAGCAGGCTGAGCGCGCCCAGCACCTGCTCGACCTCGGGGTTCTGACCGGTGCGGGAGAGCGGAATCACGTCGCCGGTGGCCAGCGGCGCGGAGCTGGCCCCGGTCGGCGGTGCGCTGAGGTTGACGAACTTCTCCCCCAGCAGGCTGGTCTGCTGGATCTCGGCGACGGCGTTCTGCGGCAGCTTGGTGTCGCTGCGCAGCTGCATCGTCACCTCGGCGTTGTAGCCCGAGAGCGAGATGTCGGTGATCTTGCCGACCGTGACGTCGTTGACCTTGACCGTCGAGAGCGGCACCAGGTCGAGCACGTCGTGGAACTCCGCCTTGACCGTGATCGGGTTGCTCCCGACGTCGACGCCACCGGGCAGGGGCAGCTTGTAGACGTCGAAGGAGCAGCCGCTCAGCATCAGGGCAGCGCCGAGCAGCGCGACGAGGACCTTCAGGCGCGCGGTCATCGCGGGCTCCCCACGAGACCACCGAGGGTCGGGTCGCTCTGGTCGGCCGAGGTCTGGGGCTGCTGCCGTCCGTGGGTCAGCGCGCCGGGGCGCCCCTTCCCGAGCAGCTGCTTGATCGCGTCGCAGGCCTGGCCGCCCTGGTTGGTCTGGTCGACGATGCCGCACAGGAAGGTGGTCGGGTCGGACTGGATCTGGTTGATGACCTCGCCCAGGTTGGCCCGGGTGTCGAGAGTGCCGGCCTGCGGGTTGTAGGTCAGCAGCAGGTTGTTGAGGGCCAGCGGCGCGTCCCGCAGGGTCTCGTCCAGTGCGGCACGCTGCTTGACCAGGATCTGGGTGACCTGGTCGAGCCCGGTGATGTTCTTGCCCAGGATCGCGCGGTTGTCCTTGACGAAGCCCGACACCTGGCGCATCGCGATCGACAGGTTGTGCAGCGACGCCGCCAGGTCGCCGCGCTCGCCCTTGAGCATGTGCGAGACGTTGGCGAGCTGACCGTTGAAGCCGCGGACCGTGCGGTCGTTGCGCGCCAGCGTGTGCACGAAGCCCTCGAGCTCACGCACCGAGCCGAACAGCTGGTCCTTGTTGTCGGCCAGGGTCTGGCTCAGCCGGCCGAAGTTTTGGATCGTGCGGTGGAACTTCGCGCCCTGTCCGCCGAAGTTGCGCGCGGTCGTGTCGAGCAGATCGGTCAGCGCTCCCTTCTTGTTGGCGCCATTCGGCCCCAGGGCCACGGTCAGGTCGTCGACGCTGGAGTAGATCTGGTCGAGCTCCAGCGGCACCGCGGTCTGCTGCTCGGTCAGCGTGGCGCCGGTGGCCAGCACGTTGCCGCCGGTGTAGGCCGGAGTCAGCTGCACGAACCGGTCTCCCACGATCGAGGGCGACACGATCACGGCCTTGGCTCCGGCCGGGATCTTGACGTCGGCGTCGTAGTGCATCTTCACGATCACGTCGGTGCCCGACGGGGTGACGGAGTCGATCTTGCCGACCGGGACCCCGAGCACCCGCACGTCGCTGCCCTGGTAGATCGAGACCGCCCTCGGGAACTCGGCGGTCAGGGTCTTCTCGTTGCCGCCGTTGAAGAGGAACGTCACCAGACCCACCACCACCAGCGCGAACATCACCAGCGGCAGCACGAACTTCGTCAGGATGCGCATCTCAACCACCCACCTGCGGGACCGGCGGCATGTTCTGGATGTAGGTGTCGAACCAGGGCCCGTTGCCCAGGGTGTTGGCGAACACGCGATAGAAGGGCGCCAGCAGCCGGATGCTCTGGTCGATGTTGTCGGAGTCCTTGTTCAAGACGTCGACGACGCTGGCCAGGTGGGTCAATGCCGGCTTGAGGTCGGCCCGGCTCTGCTTGACCAGGCTGGTCAGCTGGACCGACAGCTCGGAAGTGGACCGCAGCAGGTTGTGGATCGCCTGGCGCCGCCGGTCGAGCGCCTGGAACAGCACGGACGCGTCGTGCATCAGGCCGACGATGTCCTGGTCGCGCGCGTTCAGGGTGGTCGAGACCGAGCGGAGGTTGGTCAGCAGGGTGCCGATCTGCGCGTCGCGCGCCGCGAGGTTGCCCGAGAGTGCGGACACCCCGGACAGGGCGTGCCGGAAGTTCTTCGGGGTGTTGCGAGTCAGGTCGGACAGGGTGGTCAGGCTCTTGGCCAGGCGGTGGGTGTTGATCCGCTCGGAGGTGTTGGCCAGGCCCGAGAACGCCTGCACCACGTCGTACGGCGACTGGGTGCGCGAGGTGGGGATCTCGCTGCCCTGCGCGAGCTGACCTGGGCCGGCCGGCTCGAGCGAGAGGTACATCGCGCCGAGCAGCGTCTTGACCTTGATCGCGGCCCGGGTCTCAGTGCCGAAGTCGGCGCCGTTCTGGATCCGGAAGGCGACCTTGACATGGTCTCCGTCGAGGCTCACGGAGTCGACCTTGCCGACGCGGACCCCGGCGATCCGGACCTCGTCGTTGGCGACCAGGCCACCCGCCTCGGCGAAGTCGGCGTAATAGGTGTCGCCCCCGCCGATGATGGGGAGCTTCTCGGCGTTGAAGGCCAGCAGGATCAGGCCGAAGATGACGGCGATGCTGATGGCCCCGACCACGACGGGGTTGCGTTCACGGAACGGTTTACTCATCTCGGGTCCCCTCGGCGTTCTTCGGCGGAGGAGCGACTACGGGCCCCGGCTTCGTTGGGTGAAGCGAAGCGGGGGTGACGAAGAACCGCCGAGTCCCCGCGCGAAGGCAAGCGAAGCGCGTTCGCGTGGGGTGCAACCGCGGGGTCCCCGCGCGAAGGCAAGCGAAGCGCGTTCGCGTGGGGTGCATCGTCGTGGGGTGAGCTCATTGGAGGTTGCACCTGCTCGAGCCGGTCCCGTAGTTCACGGGGATGGCGGTGTTGCCGATCCGGACCTGACCGGTGAAGTTGCAGAGGTAGAAGTTGAACCACGAGCCGTAGATCGCCGTCCGGCCGACCTTGGTCAGCTTGATCGGCATCACCTGGAGCACCCGGTCGATCTCGGACTTGCCGCGGTCGAGGTTGCCCGCGAAGCCACGCAGGTGGTGGATGTCGGCCACGAAGGGCTGGCGGATCCCGGAGACCAGGTCGGCGGTCTGCACGGTGAGGTTGGAGATCTGATCGAGCGAGCCGAGGATCGCGCCGCGATCGCGCTTGAGCCCGCCGACGAAGTCACGGAACGTGGTGATCAGCTGGTTGAGCTGGCGGTTGCGGTCACCGACGTGGGCGAGCACGGAGTTCAGGTTGGTGATCAGGTGGCCGATGACCTGGTCACGGTCGGCCAGTGTCTGGGTGATCGACGCGGTGT
>JAWWPM010000180.1:0-18798 GCA_033854915.1 Nocardioidaceae bacterium | reverse complement strand
CGACGGGCATCCGTCGTGCCGAGTGGTGGCGTGGCACCGACCCCGGTCTCGGGAAGGCGAACGCGATGACGATGACGGGGTCGGGCTCGACGGCCACCCTGTCGGCCACGATCGACGTCTCCGACTTCGGTGACGGCACCTCCACGCTCCGGCTGCGGGTCCAGGACCTCGCGGGCAACTGGAGCGCGGTCTCGAGCGCCGATCTGGCCGTGCGGTCGCCACTGTTCTACTCCACGCTGGGCAACACCAACCCGCCCGGCGCGGGGGGCACGGCAGACGACTCCGACCTCTACCGGTGGAGCGGGACCGCGCACACGCGGTCGCTCGACCTCTCGGTCGCGCCGTACGGCGTACCGGCGAGCGCCAACGTGGACGGCCTGACCCGCGTCGACGCCTCGCACTTCTACCTCTCGTTCGCCGGCGACACCACGCTGCCCGGCCTGGGAGCGGTGCAGGACGAGGACGTCGTGTACTGGAACGGCAGCGGATGGTCGGTCTACTTCAACGGCACCGCGCACGGCCTGACCAGCGGCAACCTCGACCTGGACGCGATCAGCGTGAAGGGCTCGACGCTGTACTTCTCCACGCTGGGCAACACCAGTCCACCCGGTGTGGGCGGCGCGGCCGACGACGCCGACATCTACAGCTGGAACGGCTCGAGCTACGCGCGGGTCTGGGACGCCTCGGCCAACGGGTTGCCGGCCACGGCCAACGTCGACGGGTACGACCGGGTCGACGGGAGCCACTTCTACCTCTCGCTGGCCGCGGACGCGACCGTCACGGGGGTCGGGGCCGTCCAGGACGAGGATGTCGTGTACGTCGACGGCTCCGTCCGCTCGGTGTACTTCGACGGCACCGCGCACGGCCTGACCAGCGCCAACCTCGATGTGGATGCCTTCGATGTTCCGTAACGCGCCTGCGCCGGACAGCATCCCGGCACCTGACCCCGCAGGACCCGGGGAGGCGCAGGTCGCCCCCGCCGGCGCCGGCGCGGCGCCGTCCCCCGGCCGCCGGCGTCGGCGGCGGGTCGGGATCGCCCTCGCCGGTGTGGTCGGGCTCGCCCTGGTCTGGAGCCCCTGGCGCGGGAACGCCGACGTCCGGGACGGCACCACAGTGGTCGACCGCGACGGCATGGCTGCCCGGCACGGCGTCGACATCAACCTGATCGCGGTCACGGCGGCCGGGGGCCTGATCGAGCTGCGGATGCAGGTCACCGATCCCGACAAGGCCGCCGCGGTCATCCACGACGACCAGGACCGGCCGGTCCTCGTCTCGGAGGAGACGGGCCAGACCTTGACGATGGCCTCGCCGCCGCACCAGCACGGGGCCCTCCTGCTCGGAGGCCAGTACTTCTTCCTGCTGGCCAACGCACACAACGCGTTGCACGCGGGGTCCGAGGTCACGGTGGTGATCGACGACTCGCGCATCGAGCACGTCGAGGTGCAGGGATGATGCTCGGCGGCTGGCGGATCCGCTCGGGGCGCCTCTGGTGGGCGCTCGTCGGCGCCGTCGTTGCGGTCGTACTCGTCGCCGGGCCGGCCGGTGCCCACAGCAGCCTGGTCCGGTCCGAGCCGCCGGACGGTGGCAGCGTCGCGGTCGGCCGGACCGAGCTCGGTCTGTGGTTCACCGAGCCGGTCGTCGCCTCCGCGAGCCGGTTCCGACTGCGCACCGAGTCCGGGACTCCGGTGTCGGTGACCATGTCGATGCCGGCCGGGACCACCGGCGCGTTCGTCCAGCTCGAGGCGCGGCCGCTGCACCGAGGGGTCCTGGTCCTGACCTGGGACACGGTCTCGGCCGACGACGGTCATCCCGGCCACGGGTCGATCACGTTCGGCGTCGGAATGCGCCCGGACGTCACGACGGCCTCGCCCCGCGGTGCCTCACGGGCGCCCCAGGCGCTGCTCCGCTGGCTGCAGCTGACGGCGCTGATGATCGCCGTCGGAGCGGTCATCGCCCCTGGCCTCCTCCGGCGCGCCTCGGCGCTGGCATGGGGCACCCCGCAGAAGGCGGTCCGCCTGGGCGCGATCGCGAGCCTGGCCGCGCTGGCGGCAACGATGCTCACCCCTCTGCTCATCGCGCCGCAGACCTCCGACCTCGCCGGCCAGCTCGTCACGACGCGATGGGGGGTGCTGTGGCTGATCCGGATGGCGGCCCTGATCGTCTCGACCGCCGCGTTCGGCAGGCTCCTGCGCGCCGGTCCGAGCCGTGCCTGGACCGTCGCCTGCGGCACCGCGCTCGTCGTCGCGGCCGCCTCGGACGCGGCGGCGGGTCACTCCGCCGAGCTGCCCCGCTCCTCGGAGCTCGCCGTCGTCGTCACCACCGTCCACGTCGTCGCGGCGGGCGCATGGTTCGGGACGCTGGTGGTCCTCTCGGCCTGCCTGATCCCCCTCATGCGGCTCACGCCTGCCCTCAGGCGGCCGCTCCTGATCACCACCTGGCGCGCCTTCACGCCCGTCGCCGCCGTCTCCGCAGCGTCCGTCGTGGCGTCGGGCCTCTACCTGGCCGGCCGCCAGCTGCCGGACCTCGGCGCCCTCACGGCCACCTGGTACGGCGCCGCGGCCCTTGGCAAGGCGCTCGCCCTGCTGGCCGCACTCGTCGTGGCCGCCTCCACCACCCTGGTCGTCAACCCGCGTCTCGTCGCGACGCTGAACGCGCGCCTGCGCCTTCGCTTCCGAGTCGTCGACCCGGTGAGGTTCCCGCGTCTGGTGGGCGCCGAGCTGGCCCTGGTCGGCGTGGCCGTCGTCCTCGCCTCGGTGATGACGACGGGTCCCACGGCCCGGGCCGGCCTGGCGGAGGCGACGCCGTCACCACCCCGGACCGGCGTGGTCGACGGCGTCTTCGTGAGCTTCGAGATGGTCCCGGCCGGACCGACGGACTCACGCCTGATCGTGCTGACGAACGCCGTGACCAGGCCACAGCCCGGACCGATCACCCGGACCGAGGTGCTGGTGGTCGGCCCTGGGCAGGACAGCACGACCGTGACGCTACGGCGCATCGAAGCCGGCCGTTTCGAGGGCACCGCTCGGCTTCCTGCATCCGGCGCGCTCCGGGTGTGGGTGACCCTCGGCCGGCCGTCGGCCCCCGACGCGGTCGCGACGTTCACCTGGTCCGCCACGGCCGTCGGCACCCAAGCCCCCACGGCACTCGAGCTGGCCGCCACCCTGCTGGCGGCGGCGATCGCGCTGGCGACCGGCATCGCGATCGTCTTCTGGTGGCGGCGCCGCAGCAGCAGCCGCGCGACGAACGAACGGTCGCCGGCGCCCAGGGAAACCCCTAAGGAGCAGGTCGGGGTCGGAGCACAGGGGGCCCGCCATGACGACTAGGGCCGCGTCTGCCTCGGTCCGAGGGCTGACCCTGGTCCTCGCCGCCGGGGTCCTGCTGATCGCTCCGCTGACCTACCCGGCCTCGGCGAGGCCGGCCTCCGACGCGTCGCCACCGGCCGCCGAGTCGTCCGGGACCCGTACCGTGCTCGTCACGATGCGCGACCAGGCGGACCTGCGAGGCGTGACCGGTGCGTCTCGCCGGGCTCGGCTCCGCCGGGTCGTCGACGCGCTGCAGACGACCGCGAACCTGGGACAGGGCTCGTTGCGCAAGCGCCTCGAGACGTGGACAGTCGACGGTGACGTCACCGACGTCGAGCCCTTGTGGGTCGTCGACGCGATGTCCGTGACGGCAACGAGCCGGGTGATCTCCGCGATCGCCGCCCGGCCCGACGTCGCCTCCGTCGTACCGGACGAGATCGACCTGGTCCCCTCGGAGACTGCCGTCGGTCCGAACCTGACGGCCGTGAGAGCACCGGACGTGTGGGCACGCGGCGACACGGGGTCGCAGGTGGTGGTGGCGACGCTGGACACCGGGGCGGACGTGACGCATCCGGACCTGGAGACGCGCTGGCGCGGAGGCACCAACAGCTGGTTCGACCCGTACGGACAGCATCCGGGTGGTCCGGTGGACCTGAGCGGGCACGGTACGGCGACCCTGGGCGCCATCGTGGGTGGCGACTCGTCCGGGACGGCGATCGGGGTCGCTCCGGGAGCCCGTTGGATCGCTGCGCGGGTCTTCGACGACCGCGGGGCCGCGACGACGTCGGCGGTCCACCAGGCCTTCCAGTGGCTCCTCGACCCGGATGGCGACCCGGCGACGGCGGACGCACCTCAGGTCGTCAATGCGTCGTGGTCGCTCGGCTCGGCCCCGGGCTGCGACCTGACCCTGCAGCCTGATGTGCAGGCACTCACCACCGCGGGCATCCTGCCGGTCTTCGCGGCGGGCAACTACGGGTCCGCCTCGGGGTCGAGCGTCAGCCCGGCGAACTATCCCGAGTCGCTCGCGGTGGGTGCGCTGGCTGACGGCACCACGGTGCTCGGCAGCAGCAGCCGCGGGCCCTCGACCTGCGGCGGGCGCACGGGCGTCTTTCCCGACCTCGCGGCGCCCGGTCAGGACATCTCGACCACCGACCTTTACGGCCTCTACCAGGTCGCCTCCGGAACCTCGATGGCCGCACCGCAGGTCGCCGGGGCTCTCGCCCTGATGCTTTCTGCGCGGCCCGGACTCAGCGTCCAACGGCAACGCGAGATCATCACCGGCACCGCGGTGGACCTGGGACCGGCCGGACCCGACGTGAACTCCGGATACGGACGCGTCGACGCTCTCGCGGCGTACGACCTCGCGTCTGCGCCGCTGCCGGACTTCGCGGTCACCGCACAACCGGTGTCGGCGTCCGTCCCGACGGGGGGCTCGACGAGCTTCGCGGTCAGCGTGGCGCCGACGTCCGGCACGTTCGGTGCCGCGACCATCTCGGCCTCGTCGTCCCCCGACCTCGGCGTGACCGTCACCCCGTCCACGCTTCCCGGCGCGACCGGCACCAGCACGGTCTCGGTCGCGACGAACGCGCAGACCTCCGCCGGAGACCATGTCGTGACCGTGGACGTGACGGCCGACGGCGTCCGGCACTCGGTGACGGTGACGGTGACGGTCCTGCCTGCCCCGCCGACCACGCGGATCGAGCTGTCGACGCTCGGCGCTGCCAACCCTCCGGGGCTCGGCGGGAGCCCCGACGACGCCGACGTGCTCGCCTGGGACGGGACGACCTTCCGGCGCACGGTCGACGCGTCTGCAACTCCCTACCGGCTCCCCGCGGGCGCGGATGTGGACGGGTTCTCGAGGCGGGACGGCACCAGCTTCTACGTCTCCTTCGCCGACGACGTGAAGCTGCCGGGACTTGGCTGGGTCCAGGACGAGGACGTCGTGCTCTTCGACGGCACCGCCTGGCGGCCCTGGTTCGACGGGACGGCGCACCGGCTGACCTCGTCGGCCCTCGACCTCGATGCCACCAGCGTGGTCAACGGGAGGCTCTACTTCTCGACGCGTGGTGCCGCGAACGTACCCAGCGTGCCGGGTGTCGGCGACGACGCCGACATCTACACCTGGGACGGCGCCCGGTTCAGCCGGGTCTGGAGCGCGACCACCCACGGCCTGGCCGGGTCGGTCAACGTCGACGGACTCGACCTGACCGACAGCACCCACCTGGCCCTGTCGTTCGCCGACACGGCCGTCTTCGTGCCCGGCCTGGGCACGGTGCAGGACGAGGACGTCGTGGGCTTCGACCGCGGGTCGTGGACGGTCCGGTTCGACGGGACGGCGGCGGGCCTGACCAGTGCGGACCTCGACGTGGACGCCTTCGACATCCCGTGACGCCGTACGTCGACCTCCGTGGCACCGGCACGCCCTGACCCACTGCCCGAAGCGGGGTGAACCGACGTCCCCGCACCGTCAGGGTGGGGGCATGGAGCCCTCGCTCCTCGCTTGCCTGCCCTTGTCGCCGCCGCTGACAATGCCGTATGGCCGCCGTCCTCACCCAGCGTCTGTCACGCCACACAGGAGCGGCTCGACGTTCTCGACGACCGCGTCGGAGAGCCATTGTGTTCGCGCCAACGCGGGCGGCCTGAGCCGTGCTCGCCTGGGGCACGCGCGGGCTCCTGCTGGGTGCCTGGGTCGGCGCGCTCGCGCGGCTGTGGATGCGACTGATCGTCGTCTATCCGGAGCCGTTCACCTGGCCCGGCACGTTGGCGATCATCATCAGCGCGGCGATCGGCGGGCTGGGCTTGGGACTGGTGCGAGGCGCGCGCCTGACCGGCCGCTCGAAGCTCTGGCGGCTCGCGGCCCTCCTCGCGCTCCCGTTCCTGGGCGCCCCCATGGGCCTCGGGGTGTTTCTGCTCAGCGCGCTGGTCGGCGGGTGGGCGCTCGCCCACCGGCGGCCGATCTGGCTGGCTCCGGTGCTCGCCGTCGTCTGGTTCGCCGCTCTGACCTTCATCGCCTACGAGGTCGGGGATCCTGACCATCACGACCTGTACGACGGTGCCCACTACCTGTCGATCTCGGTCGGACTCTGGACGCTCGCGGCGCTCCTCGCAGTCGGTGGTCGCGAACTCTTCGTGCGCTGGCCGGTGGTGGCCCGGCCATGACCAGGATCCGCTGCGTACTGGCGACGCTGGTGCTGCCGGAAGGTCGGTGATCTCCTGGGCGAGGGAACCGTGGGTTGGAGAGCGCGCGCGTAACCAGTGCAGCCACGGGTGCAGCGAGGTGGAGGACGATGCCCCGGCTCGCCGGACGGGCAGCGCTGCCCCACTGTGGACCTCCCCCGGCGCCAGACACCGGCGACCACGATCCGCGGACGGTCACACGTGCGGCATCACGTCGGAGGCCAGCAGCTCGAGGTGGTCGAGGTCGTGCAGGTCGAGGACCTGGAGGTAGCAGCGCCCGGAGCCCAGCTCGGCGTACCTGCCGATCGTGTCGACGAGCTCCGACGGCGTGCCGGCCAAGGCGTTCGCACGCAGGTCGTCGAGAGGCCGGCCGATGACGGCGGCTCGGCGCTCGAGCTCGGCCTCGTCGCGACCGCAGCAGATGGTGTGCGCGTTGGAGTAGCGCAAGGTCGCCGGGTCGCGGCCGATCGCGTCGCAGGCGGCCCGGACCCGGTCGAGCTGGGTCGCCGTACCGTCGAGGCCGACGAAGGGCAGGTTGAACTCGTCGGCGTACGCCGCGGCCAGGGCCGGTGTGCGCTTCGCCCCCTTGCCACCGATGATGATCGGCGGCCGGGGTTGCTGGACCGGCTTCGGCAGGCCCGGTGAGGCGGTCACCGAGTGCCGCGCGCCGGCGTAGGAGAAGGTCTCACCGTCGGGCGTCGCCCACAGCCCGGTCAGGATCGCCAGCTGGTCCTCGAGCATGTCGAAGCGCTCGGATGTGGGCGGGAAGGGGATGGCGTACGCCGTGTGCTCGGCGTCGTACCAGCCGGCACCGATGCCGAGCTCGACCCGCCCGCCGCTCATCTGGTCCACCTGCGCGACCGAGATCGCCAGCGGCCCGGGGTGGCGGAACGTCGCCGACGTCATCATCGTGCCCAGCCGGATCGTCGACGTGTCGCGCGCCAGCCCGGCCAGCGTGACCCAGGAGTCGGTCGGGCCGGGGCGGCCGTCGACGCCCATCGCAAGGTAGTGGTCGGAGCGGAAGAACGCCCCGAAGCCCAGCTCCTCGGCCTTCAGCGCGACGGCCAGCTGGTCGTCGTAGGTGGCGCCCTGCTGGGGTTCGACGAAGATGCGCAGCTCCATGGGCCCAGCCTGTCACGCCTCGGGGCGGCCGCCCGTGGTCCGGCAGGCGGCGGCGGCGAGGGCGTGGCCGTCGCGGAGGCACACGGCCGTGAGCGCGTCGCGCCCGCGCGCGGCCAGGAAGCCCGCGGCGAACGCGTCGCCCGCCCCGGTGGTGTCGAGCTCGGGACGGTCGAGGGGCTCGGCGGCGAGCGAGACGACCTCCACGCCGTCGCTCCAGACCGCGGCTCCCGACCCCGCCGTGACCACCGCCTGACGCCCGCCGGTGGCCAGGGCCCGGCTCAGGTCGGCCGAGGAACCGGCAGCACTGGTGAGCACCGCGGCCTCCGACTCGTTGGCGAAGAGCAGGACGTGGTCGGGCAGCAAGCCGAGGAACACCTCGGGCCCGGCCAGCGCCAGCGGCGCCGACGAGGCGGCACCCACGGAGATCGTCATCCCGGTCGCCTGGGCGGCCTTCATCGCATGCACCGCGGCATCGCGGGAGTCGCGCAACAGCGCGTAGCCCGAGACATGCAGGTGGTCACCGGCCCGGAACTCGTCGGTGGGGACGTCGTGCTCCATCAAGGAGAGGTTCGCGCCGGGGTCGGGCACCATCGTGCGCTCACCCGTCGGCGCGACCAGGACCAGGCACGTGCCGGTCGGCCGGATCCGGTCGACCCGGAAACGCACGTCAACGCCCAACGCGTGCAGGCTCTCGAGCTGCCCCTGCCCGGCAGGGTCGTCCCCGATCATGCCGACGAACACCGAGTCGACGCCGACCCGGGTCAGCCAGGCCGCGGTGTTCGCAGCCGAGCCGCCGCCGACGTAGGAGATCACGCCCGGGCTGTCGGAGCCCTCGGCGAGCGGGCCGAAGAGCCGGGCGACGACGTCGACCATCAGGTCGCCAAGGCAGTAGAAGGTCACGGGCGGCGGCCGGCGGCATGGGCCGCCGCCACCTCCGCGGCCAGGCGGGCGTTGGAGCGGACCAGGGCGACGTTGGCGCGCAACGACTCGCCGCCACTCTCGCGGTGGAAGAAGTCGAGGAGGTACGGCGTGACGTCCTTGCCGTGGATGTCGTCGCGGTCGGCGGCCGCCAGGCCGTCGTGGAGGAGCTGGTCGTGGAGCTCGCGGTCGAGCTCGTCGTGGGGGGTGATCGGGTTGGCCAGCACCAGCCCGAGGTGGGAGGTGGCGACGCGTTCTCGAGCCGCCAGGATCGAGGCGACCTCGTCGGGCGACTCGACCCGCCAGCCGATGTCGTGGCCGGAGTCGGCGAGGTAGAAACCGGGGAACCGGTCGGTGCGGTAGCCCAGCACGCCGACCCCGAGGGTCTCGAGGCGCTCGAGGGTGGCGCCGACGTCGAGGATCGACTTCACGCCGGCACACACCACCAGCACCCCGGTGTGGGCCAGGGTGGTCAGGTCGGCGGACTCGTCGAACGTGTCCTGCGCGCCGCGGTGCACGCCGCCGAGGCCACCGGTGGCGAAGACGGTGATGCCGGCGCCGGCGGCGAGGTGGGCCGTCGAGGCGACGGTGGTCGCGCCCACTCCCCCACGCGCCGCGATCATCGCCAGCTCGCGAACGCTCACCTTGACCGTGGAGTCGTCGTTGGCGAGCCGGTCGAGCGCGGCGTCGTCGAGCCCGATGTGTGGCTCACCGTCGATCACCGCGATGGTCGCCGGGACGGCACCCCCGTCGCGCACCGCCTGCTCGAACTCCCGTGCCAGCCGTGCGTTGTCGGGCCGCGGCAGGCCGTGGCTGATGATCGTGCTCTCCAGCGCCACCACGGGCCGCCCGGCCTCGAGCGCCTCGCGGACCTCGTCGTGCACGTGCACGTGCTCCCCCTCGGTGCGCTCGGCTGGTCTCAGCTGGTGACCGGCCGGTCGAACGCCCGCCGGACCAGGTCGAGAGCCTCATCCTGCCCGACGCCCAGCGCGCGCATCGCGTCGGCGTAGGACCGGGCCGCCTCCTTGGACGCGCGGTCGGCGCCGTCGCCGTTGACCACGGTGCCCGCGCGGCCCCGTGTCGACACCACCCCGGTGTGCTCGAGCTCGCGGTAGGCCCGGGCCACGGTGTTGGGTGCGATGCCGAGCGTGGCGGCCAGGGCACGTACGGTCGGCAGCTTGGTGCCGGGCGGCAGCTCGCCGTCGGCGACCTGGCGCGCGATCTGGGTCCGGATCTGCTCGTACGGCGGGTCGCCGTCCGTGGTGTCGATGGAGATCATGGGGCGATCCCCTGGCTCAGAACCGCGTCCTCGGGCATCACGAGCTGCTCCGGGCCCAGCGCCGGCCACAGTCGCGCCCGCATCTGGGCCACCGGGCGATCCGGGAAGAACCCGATCAGACTCAGGCAAAGGGCCACGATGGCGACGAACTCGATGTAGCCGATCGCCCGCTCGGCAGGCATGCCCACGGCGGCGGGCACGGCGAGGACGAGCAGCATCGCCGACATCGCCGTGACTGCCAGGGCCCTACGCAGAGCATCGGCCCGGAAGGCGTCATGGACGTAGAGCTGGTTCGCGTTCTCGGCGGGTTCGGGCATCCGGGCCACCCGGGAGCCGGATGGCAGCGCGGAAGCCGTGCGCGCGATGACGAGGCCTCGCGCCAGCACGAGCACGCCTGGGACCACTCCCAACCAGGCGGCCCACGCGCGGGAGGAAGGTGTCTGGAAGATGTAGCACATCGCCAGCAGCCACCAGGTCAGGGCGACGTCGAGCCGACGGTGAGAACGGAGCTGCCGATCGACCGCGACGGGCCACTGCATCGGGACGTGGGCCAGGTGGCGACGCCCCCATCTGTCCCGCTGGCGTGCCCGCCAGGTCTGGGTCCGGTAGCCGAAGTTGCGCACGAGTGCGATCAGCATCAGAACGCCACCGACGCCTGCCGTGACCGGATCGTGCATGGCGCCAGCCTAGACACACAACGGACTCTGTCGCACTACATACCCTGCTACACAACACCGACTGGAGGGTGTTACTGCGGCCCGCCCTCGACCCTCACCGGGCGACCGCTCACGGCGTCCACGACCGTGCGCTGACCCAGCGGCGTCGCCAACCGGACCCACACGTCGACCCGTGCGCAGCTCATCGTGCCGGGGCCCATCGCTGCGACGTGCAGGGTGATCGTCACCTCGTCGGCGGTCTCGGCGGCGTGCAGGGTGCCGCCGCAGTTGATGATGCCGTGCAGCCTGCGACCGTCGGCGGAGAGCTGGATCGGCCCGGGCCAGCCGACATCTGCCGCGCATCGACCTCCCGCGGGTGGGGTGCACGACGTCGGAGACGGGGTCGGGTGCGGCGCCGCGGCTGCGTGAGACGTGCAGGCCGACAGCACCACGACCAGCAGGAGCAGCGGCAGGAACAGGCGACGGCTCATGCTGCTTCGACGTGGTGTCAGACCTCGGGGTTCCCGACTCGCTCCCACCAGACCCACTCGAATCCGTCCCGTGGCTCGCGCCGGGTCTCGACCCATTCGTCGAGGTCGAACTCCGGATAGCGGGCGTCGCCGCCGGGCGACTGGCGCACCTCGGTGAGCACCTGGTGGGTCGCCCGGGGCAATGACTGCTCGTAGATCTGGGTGCCGCCCACGACGTAGGTCTCCCCCGCCTGCTGCTCGGCCACGGCCAGCGCCTCGTCGAGCGAGTGCGCGACGAGCACGCCGTCCGCAGCCCACGCGGGGTTGCGGGTGACCACGATCGTGGTGCGCCCGGGCAGCGGGCGCCCGATCGAGTCGTAGGTCGCACGCCCCATCACCAGGGTGCCGCCCATGGTGGTTGCTTTGAAGTGGGCGAAGTCCTCGGGGATCCGCCACGGGATCGTGCCCTGGTCGCCGATCACGCGGTTGTCGGCGTAGGCCGCGACCAGGGTGAGGCGGCGGGCCGGGTCAGACGGCAATGGGGGCCTTGATGCCGGGGTGGGGGTCGTAGCCCTCGACCGCGATGTGCTCGAGGTCGAACGCGTCGAGCTCGGTGACCGACGGGTCGAGCCGGAGCGTCGGCAGGGCCCGGGGCTCGCGGGTCAGCTGGAGCCGGGCCTGGTCGAGATGGTTGGAGTAGAGGTGGGCGTCGCCGAGCGTGTGCACGAAGTCGCCGACTCCCAGCCCGGTCACCTGGGCGACCATGTGGGTGAGCAGCGCGTACGACGCGATGTTGAACGGGACGCCGAGGAACACGTCGGCCGAGCGCTGGTAGAGCTGGCAGCTGAGCCGCCCCGGGCCGTCGTCGGACGGGGCGACGTAGAACTGGAACATCGTGTGGCACGGCGCCAGCGCCATCTGCGGGATGTCGGCGACGTTCCACGCGGAGACGATGTGACGGCGGCTGTCGGGGTTGTCGCGGAGCTGGTCGAGCAGCAGCGCGATCTGGTCGATGTGCCGGCCGTCCGGCGCCGGCCACGACCGCCACTGGTAGCCGTAGATCGGGCCGAGGTCGCCGTCGGTGTCGGCCCACTCGTCCCAGATCGTGACGCCGCGGTCCTGGAGCCACTTGACGTTGGTGTCGCCGCGCAGGAACCACAGGAGCTCGGCGAAGACCGACCGGGTGTGCACCTTCTTGGTGGTGACCAGCGGGAAGCCCTCGCTCAGGTCGAAGCGCAGCTGGTGGCCGAACACGCTGCGGGTGCCGGTGCCGGTGCGGTCGGACTTCTCGACTCCCGTGTCGAGGATGCGCTGGAGGAGGTCGAGGTACGCCTGCATGGGCTCACCCTAGATCGGTCCGCCGACCACCGTCAGGGACGCGCCCGGAGGTACTGCTCGGGCCAGTAGGCATCGGCACCGAGCGCCTCGGCCGCGCGTTGCGCCCAGTGCGGGTCGCGTAGCAGCTCGCGGGCCAGGAACACCGCGTCGGCCTCGCCGTCGCTGATGATCTTCTCGGCCTGCTGCGGCTCGGTGATCAGCCCCACCGCGCCGACCGGGAGACCGGAGGCACGCCTGATCCGGGTCGCGAACGGCACCTGGTAGCCCGGCTCGGTGGTGATCTGCTGGTCGGGTGAGTTGCCGCCGCTGGAGACGTCGACCAGGTCGACACCGTGACCGGCCAGCAGCCGCGCCACCTCGGTGGTCTCGTCGAGGTCGAGCCCGCCCTCGACCCAGTCGGTGGCGCTGATCCGGACGAACAGCGGCCGGTCGTCGGGCCAGACCGCGCGGACGGCGTCGACCACCTCGAGCAGCAGGCGGCTGCGGCCGGCGAGGTCACCGCCGTACGCGTCGGTACGACGGTTGGTCAGCGAGGAGAGGAACTGGTGCAGGAGGTAGCCGTGCGCGGCATGGATCTCCGCCACCTCGTAGCCCGCGTCCAGGGCCCGGCGGGCGGCGTCGGCCCACTGCTGCGGATGCGCCGCGAGCTCCTCGGCGGTGAGCTCCCGCGGCGCCGGCCAGTCGGCGTACCCGACCGGGGACGCGCCCACGGTCTGCCAGCCGCCCTCCTCGACGGGCACGTAGCCGCGGCCCCGCCACGGCGCACGCGTCGAGGCCTTGCGGCCGGCGTGCGCGAGCTGGATGCCGGTGGTCGCGCCCTGGCTCTTCACGAAGTCGTTGATCCGGCGGTAGTCGGCGGCCTGCTCGTCGTTCCAGATCCCGGCGTCCTGCGGGCTGATCCGGCCCTCGGGCGTGACGGCGGTCGCCTCGCTCATCACCAGCCCGGCGCCACCCTGGGCGAAGGCGCCGAGGTGGACCAGGTGCCAGTCGCTGGGGCGTCCGTCGAGGGAGGAGTACTGGCACATGGGTGAGACCCACACGCGGTTGCGGATGGTGGTGCCGCGCAGGGTCAGGGACTCGAAGAGACTGCTCACGTCTGGCAGCAACCGGACATCCGGCCCGGTTGTTCCGACCGTGACGGATCGGTGGGGAGACAGCCGCACCGCGGCGTGCTACCCATGTCGCCATGACCTCGGACACCGGCCCCGGTTTCCGGCTGTGGCCGCCGGTGTCCGTGGGCGTGCCGCTGGTGGTCGGGCTGACGGTCTCGGGGGTGTCGGGCGACCCGCTCGCGCGCTCGTCGCTGACGTCCGGCCTCGGCTGGCTGCTCGTCGCGATCTTCGGCGCCTGGAACGGGTGGGCGCTGCTCGCGATGGCCCGCCACCGGACGGCGCTCCTGCCCGGCGGGGCCACCACCACCCTCATCGCGAGCGGGCCGTTCACCCGGTCCCGCAACCCGTTGTACGTCGGCCTGCTGGTGCTGTCGGCCGGCCTGGCGCTCTTGGCCGGCTCGCTGTGGGCCCTGGTGGCGCTGCCGGTCGAGTGGGGACTGCTCCGGTGGGGCGCGGTGCTGCCCGAGGAGCGCTACCTCGCCGCGAAGTTCGGCGCGGAGTACGCCGACTACACCCGTCGCGTGCGTCGCTGGCTGTGACCGGGCTCCGGCGTCAGGCAGTGATGCCCCGCTCGGCGAGGAGCTCGTCCCGCTTCCACGCGTAGCCCACCATCCACGTCGGCTCGAGGCGGTACAACACGACGTCACCCCACGAGAGCGGGGACGAGCCGTAGTGGGCCGCCCAGTGCTCGTCGACACGGCCGAGCTCGTCGCCGCCGAGCTCGACGGCACGCCCGTGGCTGAACACCGCGAGCGCCTCGCCGTCGACGTGGGCCACCGAGACGCCGGGCCGGGCGGCGAGGTGACGCGCCTTCGCGGCCGTGCGACTGGTGGAGAAGGTCCAGGTGCCGTGCAGGAAGTGGCCGTCCATGGCGCTGATCCGGGGCTCCCCGTGGGCGGTGACGGTCGCGACGGAGATGACCTTCATGCCGGTCAGCAGCGCGGCGATCTGGGCCGCGGTCAGGGTGCGGTCGTCGTTGATGATCCCGCGCAGGTGCTCGGTGGAGCGGGCATGGGAGGCGTCGAGGAGCGTCTGCAGCGCAGCCAGGTCGTCGGAGGTCTCGAGCATGCTCCGACGCTAGACGCCCAGACCGACGGTCCCCTTGATCGCGGTTGTCGCGTCGCCGCCGACCCACACGGTGTCGCCGTCCCGCTCGACGTACACCCGGCCCCGGCGACCCAGCATCGTGCCCTGCGAGGCGACGTACGACGTGGGCAGGCGGTCGCCCGCCAGCCACTGGCCGATGCTCGCGTTGAGCGACCCGGTGACCGGGTCCTCGACCACGCCGATGCTGGGGCAGAACGCGCGCACCTCGACCGCGCACTCCGAGCCCTCTGGGTAGGCGCCGACGACGCCGACCTCGAGGTCGCCGAACGCGGCCCAGTCGGGGCGTACGGCGAGCACCGCCGCCGCGTCCCTCAGCAGCACCCCCACCCAACCCGGCCCGTTGTCGATCCAGCGGGCGTCGACGATGTCGTCGTCGGCGAGCGCCAGCGCGCGCACCAACCGGACCCGCTCCTCCCCCGTCACCGGTCCCTCGCGCACGACCGGCGGCGCGGCGAACGCCAGCCTCTCGCCACGGCGTACACGGACCAGACCGGCCGGACACTCCTGCACCACCTCGCCGTCGCTCCGGGGCACGCCGCCCGCCTCGAGCCAGGCGTGCGCGCTGCCGATCGTGGGGTGCCCGGCGAAGGAGAGCTCCTCGCTGGGCGTGAAGATCCGCACCCGGTAGTCGGCGACGGCCGGGTCGGTGGGCGGCAGCAGGAAGGTGGTCTCGGACAGGTTGGTCCAGTTCGCGAAGCGGTGCATCTCGTCGTCGGAGACGCCGTCCGCGTCGTGGACCACCGCGAGCGGGTTGCCGAGGTAGCCCTCGGTCGAGAACACGTTGACCTGGCGGAAGGGGCGCATGGGGCCACGCTAGTGGGGGACGTCGGAGTCGCCGGTCAACCGGCGGTTCATGCACTTCTCGGCCGTTGCAACGCCCTGGAAGCGTCAACAGTGCCGGGGAGGTGTGACTGGTGTGACCGCCGCTGGCGGCCTTAATTCGGATGAGCCCGGGGGGTGGTCTCTGGTCGGATGGTCCTCGTGTCTCGTCTCGGGCCTTCCCTCCGCCGCCTCATCCCACCCACGCCGCTCTCGCGACGGCTGGCGACCCAGTCGCTGCTGTTCGCGACGGCCGAGGGCACCTTCCTGACCGGGTCTGCGGTGTTCTTCACCGAGGTGGTCGGGCTGCGCGCCGCCCAGGTCGGCCTCGGCCTGACCATCGCCGGCGTCGTGTCGTTCCTGGTCGCCTACCCGGCCGGCAAGGTCACCGACCGGCTCGGTCCGAAGCGGATGTGGGCGGTCGGGGCGATGGTGGCGGCGCTGATGTTCGCCGCGTGGCCGTTCATCGGCAGCTTCACCGGCTACGTGACGATGGTGGTCTGCTTCGAGATCGTCGAAAACGCGGCGGGCGCCGGGCGCAACGCCTACATCCTCGACGTGATGCCCGAGCAGGAGCGGGTGGCCACGCAGGCCTACATGTACTCCGCGCTCAACGTCGGCTTCACCGTCGGCGCGGTCATCGGGGGCATCGCACTGGCCTTCGACAACGTGACCGTGATGCGGTGGATGCCACTGTTCACGCTCGCGATCGGTCTGGCCAACGCGATCTTCATCGCCCGCCTGCCGAAGGCGCCGCACGACCTCGCGAGGTCCTCGGCGTCGTCGACCCCGCGGGCCACGCCGCGCGGCCGCGGGCCCCTGCACAACGTGGGCTGGATGCTGGGCAGCTTGTTCCTCGGCGCCATGTGGTCCAACCAGGTGCTGCTCAACGTCGTGATCCCGCTGTGGCTCGTGCAGGCGACCGACGCGCCGCACTGGCTGCTGGCGTGGCTGTTCGGCACCAACACGGTGCTGTGCATCTTCCTGCCCGCCTACACCTCCCGCGGTGTCGCGACCATGGCCGACGCCCTGCGCTCGATCCGGATCTCCGGCGCCTTCTTCGTGCTCGCGTGCCTGATCACGATGGCGACCCACAGCACGGCGGGCTTCCTGACGATCTTCCTGGTCTGGCTGGGGCATGTGGCCGTGACCGGAGCCGAGCTCTACACCTCGGCCGCCAGCTGGGCGTTCCAGGCCAAGCTCATGGACCCCGAGCGACGCGGCGAGTACGGCGGCGTGGCCGAGGTGTTCGGCACGCTCGGCGGCCGCTGGGCGCCGGCGGTCTTCACGTTCCTCGCGATGTCCTGGCACCCCGCCGGGCTGCCCGGCGCCGGGTGGCTGGTGATCGCCGGCGTCGCCGTCGTGGCCGTGGCCGGGCTCCACCCGGCGACCCGGCTGGCCGAACGCTTCCTCGAGCGGGAGGGCATCGTCGTACGCGACTCGTCGGCCGACGCCGACGCGACCGCCACCATGCCGTCCCTCGCCCACGGCGCAACCGGCGCCCTGACCGCCGACGACGCCGAGGTGCTGCGGTAGGGGCCTTCGTCGGGATCCCCGGCTGACCGGGGATCCCGTCACTTGTCGGCCGTTGCAACCCCCGACAAGCGACGGGACTGCCTCGCGGCTGTGACGGTTGTGACTGGCGTGGCGAGCGCGGCCGACACTGGGCTCCCGGGCCGAGACGACGTGCACCAGGGTTCTCGGGCGCCATGACGGGGCAAAGGAGAGCAGATCGGTAGACTTTGGGCATGGATCTCGTCACCGTGCCCGTGCCGGACCTCGACCGCGCCGAGGTCGTCGTACCCGCACCCGACGCCGGCGCCGGCAACTGGGCCGGCGCCGCCAGCGCCGTTCTGGTCGACGACACGGTCTACCTCACCTACCGCGTACGACGTCCGCTCACCGCCGGCCGCGGCGTCTCGGTGGTCGTGGCCAGTTCGCGCGACGGCGTCCGGTTCGAGCCCGTGAGCGAGGTCTGGCGCGACGACTTCCGGGCCGAGTCCTTCGAGCGCCCCGTCGTCCTGCGCACGCCCGCCGGTGGTTGGCGGCTCTACGTGTCGTGCGCGACTCCGGACAGCAAGCACTGGTGGATCGAGGCGATCGACGCCGACCGGCCCGAGGACTTCGCGACCGGCCGACGCACGGTCGTGCTCCCCGGCTCGGACACCGTCGCGGTCAAGGACCCGGTCGTCGTGGTCGACGACGCGGGCGGCTGGCACGCCTGGATCTGCGAGCATCCGCTGACGCACCTCGGCGACGAGGACCGGATGTCGACGGCCTACTACGCGAGCCCGGACGGCCTGGTCTGGTCGCGACGCGGCACCGTGCTCGGCCCGCGCATCGGCGAGTGGGACGCCCGCGGCGCACGGGTGTCCGACGTGCTGTCGCTCGAACCCCTCGTGGTGCTGTACGACGGGCGACCCCGCGCCGAGGACAACTGGCACGAGACCACGGGCGTCGCCCGGGCCACCACACCGGGCGATCCCGGCGCGGCCCTCGAGGCCGATGCCGGCGAGCCGCTCCGGTCGCCGTACTCCGACGGTGCCTGCCGCTACGCGACCTCGGTGGTGATGCCCGACGGCAACCGGCGCTACTACTTCGAGACCGCCCGGCCCGACGGCGCGCACGACCTGGTCACGACCACGACCCTCTGACCGCTCGTCGGCGAACCCCCCTGTTTGGGGGTGGACGACGAGCGGTGAGCGGAGAAAAGTCTGATGCCGGAAAGAACATTCTCGACATCAGGGAGGGACCGATGATGCGGACGAAGACAATGATGGCGGCCGCAGTGTTTGCCGCGGCCGTCTTGGGTGGCAGTTCCGGTGCCGCGTTCGCCGGTGAGGTCACCGGCCAGCCCGGCACGCCGAACGTGCCGTTCTCCGGTTCGGGGGTGCGTACCGGCGCACCAGCGCACTCGAACTCGATCTGCTCCTACAACGGGCTGAACGACATGAACCCGGACCAGGGACCGATCGCGGTCATTGTGCAGACCCCCCACACCCAGGGTTCGCCCGGCGACGCCGGCCACGGAACCTGTGCGGGCGGCACCAACCCGGAGAACCCGCCAGCACCGTGAGGCACAGGGCCTACCCCAGCTGGTCGCGCCGCCGGGTGAGGTAGGCGGTCTCGGCGGTGTTGCCGGCCAGCTCGATGGCCCGGTCGTACGCCGTACGCGCGTCCCTGCTGCGCCCCAGCCGGCGCAGCAGGTCGGCGCGGGCCACGTGATAGGCGTGGTAGTCGGAGAGCGCCCCGTCGAGCCGGTCGACGCTGGCCAGGGCCACCTCGGGGCCGTCGAGCTCGGCGACGGCGATGGCACGGTTCAGGGCGACGATCGGCGACGGGTCGAGGCGGACCAGCTGGTTGTAGAGCGCGACGATCTGTGACCAGTCGGTGTCACGGATGTCGCGGGCCGAGGTGTGGACGGCGTTGATCGCGGCCAGGATCTGGTAGCGACCGGGTGCCACCCCGCTGGCCAGTCGCTCGCGCACCAGCCGATGA
>JAWWPM010000179.1:0-10534 GCA_033854915.1 Nocardioidaceae bacterium | reverse complement strand
GCACCACAGCGAGGGAGACCGGCGCGCACAGGTCGAGGGTGGCCTCGGTGACTGGCGGCACCGACGGCAAGGTCAGCCAGGCGCCGTCGTGCAGGTCGAGGTCGATCTCGGGCCGGGTGGAGGAGCGGACGAACACGTCGCAGCGGTCCTCGTGGTCACCGCGGCCGCGCATCCAGTGGTCGAACCACGCGACCAGCTCGGCCTCGAAGTCGATCCGCGGTCCGGGCATCGCGGTGGTCGGGTCGGCGTGGGCCCACGGCCCGGCCAGCAGCCGGTGCGGCGTTCCGTGCCGGGCCAGCTCGGCGACGGAGCGGAAGGAGTTGTTGCGGTAACCGTCGGCCCAGCCGGCCACGATCATCACCGGGCACTCGATCCGCTCGTAGCCCGCGATGGTGCCGCCCAGCCGCACCGATCCGTGGTCCCAGTAGGGGCCGTGCCGGTGCTCCCGCAGCCAGGTCAGCACCCATGGCTCGTTGGTCTCCAGCCGCCGCAGCCACTCGTCGTACCAGCCCTCGCCCCAGACCGCGGGCACCGGAGGCAGGACGCACATCGGGGTCATGTAGTGGTTGTAGTCGACGAGGTCGACCAGCCGCAGCGCGCCGCCGCGCCAGTGCACGTCGTCGGTCCAGCGGTCGTCGGTGGCGTAGATAGCGCAGATGGCCTTCAGCGCGGGCGGGCGCTCGGCCGCGATCTGGAGCGAGTTGAAGCCGGAGTACGACGTGCCCCACAGGCCGACCTGTCCGTCGCACCACTGCTGGTCGGCGAGCCAGGCGATCGCCTCGCAGAGGTCCTCCTGCTCGGCCTCCTGGTACTCGTCGAGCGCGTCGCCCGGCGACGACCCGGTGCCCCGCACGTCGATCCGGCACACGGCGTACGAGTGGCCCGCGCAAAGGGCCTCGTAGGTCGAGGAGTACGACGAGGTGAGGTCGTCCTTGCGGTAGGGCAGCGCCTCGACCAGGCAGGGCTGCGGCCCGGCCGACTCGTCGGGCAGGTAGAGCGTCGCAGCCAGGAACAGCCCGTCCCGCAACGGGATCCGGGCCTCCTCGACCCTCACCGCCGGCCGCCGGTCGGGCCGCGCCGCTCGCTTGCCGTGCCTGTCGAGACCAGGTCCAGGATCTCGGGCGTGTGGATGCTCTGGCTGGTGTTGCCGCCGCGGCCGACCACGGTGGGGGAGGTGAACATCGAGTTCAGCACCGCCTCCTCGGAGGCCTCCACCACGGCCGCGAACAGGGGGTCGAGCGCCCGCCCGGTCACCACCGGGGTGCCGTCGGGCCTGCCGTCGCGGTCGAGCCGCAGCCCGGTGCCGAAGGCCATGAAGATCTCCCCACTCCCGTGGTGTGCCACCGAGCCCGCCCTGGCCAGCCCCAGTCCGACGCGCCTGGCGAGCCGGGCGCAGGACGCGCCGTCGACGGCCGCGTCGGTGACCACGATGCCGATGCACGAACCGGCCGGTGCCATCTCTTCACCGGCGGGGACCGCCGGCCCGAGCCTGCGACCGACCGGCACGCCGTTCACGATGCACTCCTCGCGTGAGCCGAAGTTGGTCATCAGCAGCACGGCGACGGTGCGGGCCTCCCCGGCCACCTCGACGACGCGGGACGCCGTACCGATGCCGCCCTTGAAGCCGAAGCACGACATACCGGTGCCGGAGCCGACCGCGCCCTCGCCGGGCGGGGCGGACGAGTCGCGCGAGGCCAGCGCCGTCTGCCACGCGGCCACGACGTCCTCGTGCTCGACCTGCATCCGGCGCGCGTCGTTGAGCCACGAGTCGTCGCACTCGGCGACCACCGGGATCACGAAATCGGTGGCCGACGACGGGTTGTGCTCGAGCTCGATGCGGCAGGCCGAGTCGTAGACCCGGCCCAGCTGCAGGGTCGAGGTCAGGTAGACCGGCGTTTCTGCCGAGCCCCACTCGGCGGCGGTGATGAAGCCGGTGCACTCGCCCGCGCCGTTGAGCACCGCACCCCCGGCCGGCACCGGCCGCGCGAACGCATCCTCGGCGAGCACCAGCACGCTGACGCCGGTGCGCGCGACGCCACGGCCCTCGGGCGGATCGGGCTCGTCGCGGAGCAGCGTGGTGTGGCCGAGACCGACACCGGGGACGTCGAGGACGGAGTTGGTCGGACCCGTCGGGAGAGACCCGATGACGATCCCCAGGTCGCGAGCGCGCGGCATGGCCTCATCCTGTCAGGAGCTGGCGCCTCGTTGGTCGAGCGGAGTCGAGACCACCTGCCAAACTCCTCGCATGACGATCCCCGTCGTGTGGTCACCCGAGACCCGTCGACACGAGCCGCAGCGGGAGGTGTGGGTCGGTGTGCCGACCGAGGGCACCGAGCTGCCGACCCGGGTCGACCACATCGTCGAGGCCCTCACCGGGCACCACCTCGTCGGTCCCACCGCGCACGACGACGACGTGCTGAGCCGCGTCCACGACCCGGCCTTCGTCGACCACCTGCGCACCGTGCACGCCAGGTGGCTCGAGGGCCCGTACGACGAGCTGGTCCAGCAGAGCCGAGTGGTGCCCTACGCCTTCCCGACCCCGGCGCTGACCCAGGGCATGCCGCCGACGCCCGCCGCCGCCACGCACGCCCGGGCGGGCGAGTACTGCTACGACACGATGAGCCTGGTCGGACCCGGCACGTGGGAGGCGGCCCGCGCCGCGGTCGACTGTGCGTTGACCGCCGTCGACCTGGTCACCACCTCCCGGTGGTCGAGCGATGTCGAGACCACGGCGTACGCCCTCTGCCGCCCGCCCGGACACCACGCCACCCGGCAGGGCTACGGGGGCTCCTGCTACCTCAACAACGCCGCCGTCGCCGCGCAGGCGCTGCGCGACGCGGGCCACGAGACGGTCGCCGTCGTCGACCTCGACGCCCACCACGGCAACGGCACCCAGGCGATCTTCTGGGCACGCCCCGACATCCGCTACGCCTCGCTGCACGTCGACCCGGGCGCCGGCTGGTTCCCGCACTGGTTCGGGCACGCCACCGAGACGGGCGCGGGTGAGGGCGTGGGTCACAACCGCAACCTCCCGCTCCCCGAGGGCACTCCCGACCCGGCCTGGCTCGACGGCGTACGCACGCTCGCCGACTGGGTGGCCGGCGCCGACGCCCTCGTGGTCTCCCTGGGCGTGGACGCCGCCGCCGACGATCCCGAGAGCCCGCTGCTGGTCACCGAGGACGGCTACCACGCGGCCGGGCGGGTGCTCGGCGAGCTCGGCGTGCCGGCAGTGATCGTGCAGGAGGGTGGCTACCACCTGCCCAGCCTCGGCGGCCTGGTCGCGGCGTACCTCGACGGTCACGCGGCCGGAGCCGGCCGCTAGCGTCGAGACATGCGCCGCATCGCTGCCATCGTCCTGGTCGATCCGCGCGGCTGGCTGCTCCTCCAGGAGCGCGACGAGCACGCGCCGGTGGACCCCGACACATGGGGGATGGTCGGGGGCGGCGTCGACGACGGTGAGGACGACACGGTCGGCGCGCTGCGAGAGCTCGCGGAGGAGACCGGACTGACCGGGATCGACCTCGACCAGCTCGGCGTCTTCTCGTTCTACTGCGACGGCTGTGCCGAGAGCCACGAGGTCGCGCTGTTCGTCGCGCACACCCAGCTGACCGACGCCGACGTCGAGTGCCATGAGGGTCGGCAGATCGTGTTCGTCGACCCGCGCACGATCCACACCCTCGACTGGAACCGCGCCCTCGCGGTGGCGCTCCCGCGGGTCATCGGCAGCCCGTCGTACGTCGAGCGGTTCGGCCGTCGCGAGCCGCGCCGCTTCGCCTGCGCCCTGCTCGTGGACGGTGCGGGCCGCGTCCTGCTCCAGGAGCGGGACGGCGGTGCCCCGATCGACCCCGACAAGTGGGGCATGCCCGGCGGCCACCTCGATCCGGGGGAGGACCCGGAGACCGGCGCCTACCGCGAGCTCGAGGAGGAGACCGGGGTCCGGCTCCCTCCGGGGACCCTGGAGCTCTTCGCCGAGATCGCGGTCTACCACCCGCACTACGGCTCGGTGGACAGCAACCACGTCTACGCCGCCCGGCTCGACCTCACCGACGCCGACATCGACTGCCACGAGGGTCGTCAGATCGTGTTCGTGGCACCGGGGCGCGCGCTCGCCCTCGACCTGACCATGTCGGGCGTGCTCGCGCTGCCGGCCTTCCTCGGCTCCGAGGAGTACCGGGCGCTCACCTCGAGCTGACCCCCCGGACGTCATACGGGCGGAGCCGTCTATGGCTCGCTCCGTGTGACGTCCCCGGCCCGACTCAGGGATAGTCCAGCACGGTCACCGGCAGGTCCGCGTTCGCTGCGGTCGACGAGCCGCCGGCGTCGTTGACCACGTGGCGGATGCCGCCGCTGCCGTTGGTGGCGTCGAGGAAGATCGTCAGCAGGTCGTGCAGGTGGACGCCGGGCGTCGTCGGCACCTCGTAGGCGTGGTCGGCGAAGATGCCGATGCCCTGGTTGAAGAAGCTGTACGTCCCCATCCCGTACCCGGCGAAGTGCTGCACCGACGGCGCGACCTTGACCGCGGCGTAGCCGTCGGTGGTCGGCGAGGACCGCCAGGCGTCCTGGCTCGGCACGTCGTAGGGCAGCTCACTCTGGAAGAAGATGTCGGAGCCGTCCTCGCCGTTCCAGATCACCTGGAACTTCTGGTAGTGCTCGACGAAGAGTCCCGTGGCGTCGACGTGGTCGCCGTTGACGACGAGCCCGGTCTCGGCGGTGTTCTGGTCCCAGCCGACCCCGCTTCCGTGATCGGCCCGCCAAGCCCAGATGTCGTCGAGCACGACGTGGTCGCTGTTGACCACCAGGCTCTTGACGGCCCTGCCCTCGTGCGGCCCACCGACCCGGAAGAACACGTCCTGGATGCCGGTCGGGTCGGCCGCACTGCTGGCGTGGGGGTGGCTGCCCGGCTGTCCGGTGCCGATGCGCAGCAGGGCAGGCGAGCTGACCGGACCGGCATCGAGGGTCAGCCCGGCGATGTCGACGCCGGGCACGTCGGCTACCGCGAGGGGTACCGCTCCGTGCTGGGCGGTGAACGTGGCCAGCCCCATGCCGAGCACGACGGTGTCGGCACGGCGTACGTCGATCGTGCGGCCCACGTCGTAGACCCCGGGGGTCACCAGCAGGTTGCGGCCCCGCGCCAGCTGGTTGTCGAGAGTGGCGGCCGAGTCGCTAGGACGCGCGATGAAGAAGTCGGAGAGCGGGAGTGAGCGGCCGCGCGTCGCGCCGTCAGCCCAGGTCGTGCCCCGGGAGTCGGTGGCCGAGGACGGGACGAAGACCCGCCAGGCGCCGCTGTCCGCGACGTACAGGTACGGCTTCTCGCGGGTGACCGGCGTCGTGGCCAGCGTCGTGTAGGGCCCACAGTCCGGCACGCCGAAGCACTCGGTGGGGGCGCCGAGGTCACCGGAGAACACCTGGTTCCAGACCCCGTTGGTCCAGTTGTCGATGTCGGAGTTCCTCGTGTACCACTGCTGCTGGGAGCCGTTGATCACCACGCCGCCGGTGAACTGCGAGTCCGCGATGAAGCCACCGCTGGCGAACGAGGGACCGGTGCAGTAGTCCATCAGGGTGGTGAGCCCGTCCACATGGACCCGCCGCACCGGCGCGGCCTGTGACGACGCCCAGAACTCCCCGGTGTGGCAGCCCGCGTCCGGGTTGGTCACGTGGATGGTGAGGTTGGACAGCGAGCGCCAGAAGTTGTTGAGGGCGACGCAGCCACCGCTGTCGCACTGGTTGTAGACGTCGACCGAGCCGTTGATGACCACGTCGCCGGGGCTGCGCCCCAGGCCGGCGACCTCGGTGTAGTAGCCCACCTCGAAGTTGAGCGGCTCGGCCGCCGAACCGTAGGTGCCCGGCTTGAAGAGCAGTGAGTAGCGCTCGGTCCCGAACTGGTTGCCCAGCTGCTGGGCGGAGACCGCGTCGACCGTCGCCTGGATCTGCCCGACCGGCATCGACGGGTCGAAGACGTAGACGTTCGGGCCGAGGTCCGGGTCACCTGCCTCCGCCGTCGCAGGCGCCAGGTGCGTCGCGGTCCCCGCAGCGGCGCCCGCCGCTGAGGAGGCGGCGACCAGGAGCCCGCCCACCATGGCGCCGACGGCGAGAAGGACGGATGCTGCGCGGGTCCGGCGTACGCCGTGCCGCCCGAGAGGCGTAGTCATAGCGTGACCTTCCATCCCCGTCCCCGTCGGCACAAGAGGTGGATTCGTCCCGGGCCGGACGAAACCCACGCACGAACCTGATGACCGGGGCAACGGATCGAGTGGCGGCACCCGTCGTACGAGTGAGGACAGAAGGAGGAGCCGATGCGGGAAAAGACTCGGGACACCGCGTTCAGCGAGTACGTCGCCGGTCAACGGGTGCGACTCGTGCGTGCGGCCCGACTGCTGACGGTCGGTGACGAGGCCGAGGCGGAGGACCTGGTGCAGGCCACGCTGACCAAGCTGTACGTCAACTGGTCGCGCGTGATCCGGGCCGACGACCCGGTCGCCTACGGCTACCGCTCGCTGACCAACACCTTCCTCGACGAGCGGCGCCGCGCCCACCGGCGCCGCGAGGTGGTCACCGACACGACGCCCGAGGTCGCCCACCCGACCGCCGATCCCGACACCCGACGCCTCGTGCTGGAAGCACTCGAGGGGCTGGCCCCGCGGCAGCGCGCCGTGATCGTCCTGCGGCACTTCCTGCAGTACGACGTCGCGGCGGCCGCCGAGGTGCTCGGCTGCGCCGAAGGCACCGTGAAGTCCCAGAACGCCAAGGCGCTCGCCCACCTGCGTGAGGTGCTGGGCGCATCCCTGCATGCGGAAGGAGCCCTGTGATGAGTGATCTGCAGACCCTGCTGGCCGGTGCCGTCGACGACCACGTCGACCTCGACGTGGCCGCTGACGTGCGCCGCGGACGCTCGGCCGTGCGGCGCCGGCGGCTGACCCTGGTGGGCGGCATCGCCGCCGCCCTCATCCTGGCCGGCGGCGCGGCGACGGCGCTCGTGCGTCCCTCGATCCTGCCCCTGCACTCCGCAGACACGGTCACCGCCACGGTGCACGCCGGGGCGTTCGTGATCCCCCCGCCGCCGGACGGCTGGTCGGTCCAGGCCGCGGACGAGTCGCTCGTGGTGATCGCTCCGGACGGACTGCCGAAGGTGGATCTCCACGACCCGAGCCTGAGTCTCCGGGTCGCCGGGAAGCTGAGCATCCACCTCGTGCCCGGAGGGATCGACTCGCCCGAGGCGGGCCCGACGATCGACTACGACGGCCGCAGCTTCTTCGACAACGAGCACGGCGGGGTGGGCACCCAGGTTGGCGTCCGGGAGGCGTCGGGCGACTGGCTCGTGCTCCAGGAGGCTCCGAGGCTGGGCTGGACCGTGCAGCAGATGGTGGAGTACCTCGACGCCGTCGTGCTCACGTCGGACGCCGTACCCGACCCCGGCGCCTGAGCCGCCGACGACTCGGTGTGGAGGGGCGTCCCGTCTAGACTCGGGACGCAGCTGCCGAACCGACGAGAGGGCGTAGATGGGACTGCTGGAGCAGGTCACCGGACCCGGTGACCTCCGCGACCTCACCGACGTCCAGCTCACGGCACTGGCCTCGGAGATCCGCGACGAGCTGGTCCGCACCTGCGCGCCTCGCGGCGGCCACCTCGGTCCCAACCTGGGCGTGGTGGAGCTGACCCTGGCCATCCACCGGATCTTCGAGTCGCCGCGCGACCGGGTGGTCTTCGACACCGGCCACCAGGCCTACGTGCACAAGATGCTCACGGGTCGGGCCGCGCGTTTCGACTCGCTGCGCACCGAGGGCGGGCTCTCCGGCTACCCGAGCCGCTCCGAGTCCGAGCACGACCTCGTCGAGAACTCCCACGCCTCGACCTCCCTGTCCTACGCCGACGGCCTGGCCAAGGCCTACGCCCTGCGCGGCGAGGACCGCTACGTCGTCGCCGTGATCGGCGACGGCGCCCTGACCGGCGGCATGGCCTGGGAGGCGCTCAACAACATCGCGGTCGGCAAGGACCGCAAGCTGGTGATGGTGGTCAACGACAACGGCCGCTCCTACCAGCCGACCGTCGGGGGCCTGGCCACCCACCTCGCGACGCTGCGTACCAACCCGCACTACGAGGAGGTCCTCGACCAGGTCAAGACCCGCCTCAACAAGGTGCCGGGCGTCGGCTCGGCGGTCTACGACGCCCTGCACGCGATGAAGAAGGGCATGAAGGACGCGCTCGCGCCCCAGGGCATGTTCGAGGACCTCGGTCTGAAGTACGTCGGCCCGATCGACGGCCACGACCGCACGGCGGTCGAGCACGCACTGGCGCAGGCCAAGCGCTTCGGTGGCCCGGTGATCGTGCACGTGATCACCCACAAGGGCTTCGGCTACGACCCGGCCGAGCGCAACGAGGCCGACCAGTTCCACCAGATCGGCGCCTTCGACGTCGAGACCGGCGAGGCGCGTCCGGCCGGCAGGATCTGGACCGACTTCTTCTCCGAGGAGATGGTCGCCCTCGGTGCCGAGCGCCAGGACATCGTCGGCATCACGGCGGCGATGCTCTATCCGGTCGGGCTCAACCGCTTCGCCGCGGCCTACCCCGAGCGGGTCTTCGACGTCGGCATCGCCGAGCAGCACGCGGTGACCAGCGCCGCCGGCCTCGCCATGGGCGGGATGCATCCCGTCGTCGCGATCTACGCCACCTTCCTCAACCGGGCGTTCGACCAGGTGCTGATGGACGTTGCGCTGCACAAGTGCGGCGTCACCTTCGTCCTCGACCGCTCGGGTGTGACGGGGAACGACGGCGCCAGCCACAACGGCATGTGGGACCTGTCGATCCTCCAGGTCGTGCCCGGGTTGCGGATCGCCGCACCACGCGACGGTGCCCGGGTTCGCGAGCTGCTGCGCGAGGCGGTGGCCGTGAACGACGCCCCGACGGTCCTCCGCCTCCCGAAGGGCGCGCCGCCCGACGACCTCCCCGCCGTGGGTCGCGTCGGCGGGTGCGACCTCCTGCTCCGCACCGGCACCCGCGACGTCCTCGTGGTAGGGATCGGCTCGATGGCGTCGGTCGGCTTCGAGGTCGGCGAGCGTCTGGCCGCCCAGGGCATCGGGGTCACCGTGATCGACCCGCGCTGGGTCAAGCCGGTGGACGAGGCCCTGGTCGGGCTCGCCCGCGAGCACAGCCTCGTGGTCACGATCGAGGACAACGGCCGGGTCGGCGGCGCCGGCTCGGCGTTGCTCCAGCGGCTCACCGACGAGGGCGTGACCACGCCGTTCTCACTGCACGGCATCCCGCAGGAGTTCCTCGACCACGCCGAGCGTGGCGCGATCCTCGAACGGATCGGCCTGACCGCCCAGACCATCGCGCGCGGCATCGTGGAGCGGCTCGCCGCCGACCAGGGTCTGCTCGCGGTCTCCGAGGATGGCGCCCGCTCGCGCGACTGATCGCCGGTCGTCGTCAGACGGGGGTCACTGGTGCTGCAGTGACTCCCCGACCGTGATCGCGACCTCTGTCTTGTCGCCGATGTCGCGCGCGGTGACCGTGCAGTCGTTGGTCGACACGTGACAGGTCAGAAGGGAGATGAGCTGCGGGTCGTTCGTGGCCTTCGGGAGGGCGAGGGCTGCGATCGTGTCGTTGCCCAGCCACTGGTACGGCGCGGCGAAAGCGAAGCCGAGGTCCTCGTACCGCGGGTCCTGACGCTCCCCGGTCGCGGAGTCGAAGACCGCGAACTGGTCGGAGTCCTGGGTGAACCAGTGGTCACCCTCGGGGGACAGGACGCCGTCCGTGACGCCGGACACCTGGGCACCGACGCCCGATACGTCGGTACCCGGTTCCCAATCCGCCCAGCCGGGTTGGTGGGGTGGCGGCAACAGGTTGGCCTTCACCACGGCCATGCCGTCGCCGACCCGGATCAGCACCCGGGCACCGGCCGCCGACCGGATCATCTCCGGGTCCGAGAAACCGGCGTCCTTCCATCCGGCCGTGGACGTGAGTGGCCGCACCTCGGCGACCACCGTGTGCTGGCCGTCCCACGTCCACAGGTGTCCGTCGGAGAGCGCTTCGACGTGCGGGGGTGCGCCGCTCGGCCAGGTGGAGGCGACCCCGAAGCTGTGGGTGCTGTCCTCGACGACCTCCTCGCCCGAACCGTTGTACCGGTACCCGGGCCAGGTCTGGATCTGCTCGCCGTCCCACCACGCCGCGACGAGGCCGTCGTCGGACGCGTACAGGCGCGACGAGGCGCCGTCGATGTGGCCCAGAGCATGGGTGGCGCCATTTGTCTCCAAGTACACCGTCCGGTCGGGCCCGCTGAAGACGAAACCGTCCTCCACTGACACCATCGACTCGATCTTGGTGCCGACGTCGATCGTGGTGCCGTCGGAGTGGATGACGCTGCCCACGGCGTAGGAGAGCGGCTTGGCCGGGTTGTCGGCCGGCTGGACGGCCCGGGACGCTGAGTGCCCGCCGAGGGTGAGCGCTGCGGCACCGGCCACCACAGCGAGCGTGCCCGCGACACCACCGGCCAGGGCGTTCCGGCGACGTCGCAGGCGACGGTTGCCGTCGCGGACGATGG
>JAWWPM010000178.1:0-5826 GCA_033854915.1 Nocardioidaceae bacterium | reverse complement strand
TGCAGTTCACCGAGACCCACGAGTGGATCAAGGTCTTCGGCGCCCACTACGCGCTCGGTGTCGACGGGCTCAGCCTGCTGCTGGTGCTGCTGACCGCGGTGCTGGTGCCGATCGTCATCGTCGCGTCCTGGTACGACGCCGACACCACCAACACCAAGGGCTTCTTCGCCGGGGTGCTGGCACTCCAGTCGTTCTCGATCGCCGTCTTCGCGGCCACCGACGTGTTCCTCTTCTACGTGGTGTTCGAGGCGACGCTGATCCCGGCCTACTTCCTCATCGGCGGGTTCGGTCGCGAGGGCCGGCAACGGGCCGCGGTGAAGTTCCTGGTCTACCAGCTCGCCGGCGGCCTGGTGATGCTCGCGTCGGTGATCGGCCTCTACGTCGTGTCCGCCAACCACGGCACGCCGTCGTACCTTCTCAGCGACCTCTCGGGCCTCACCATCGACCCGGCGACCCAGAAGTGGCTGTTCGTCGGCTTCTTCGTCGCGTTCGCGGTCAAGGCCCCGATGTTCCCCGTGCACACCTGGCTGGCGGACACCACCGAGCAGGCGACCACCGGGACCAGCGTCCTGCTGGTCTGCGTGCTCGACAAGATCGGCACCTTCGGGATGCTGCGCTACTGCCTGGGCATCCTGCCGGACGCGTCGCGCTGGGCCACACCCGTGGTGGTCACCCTCGCCCTGATCTCGATCGTGTACGGCGCGCTGGTGGCGATCGGCCAGGACGACATGCTGCGCCTGATCGGTCTGACCTCGCTGTCCCACTTCGGCTTCATCGTGCTCGGCATCTTCGTGTTCACCAGCCAGGGCAGCGCCGGGGCGATCCTCTACATGGTCAACCACGGCATCGGCACGGCCGCGCTGTTCCTGGTGGCCGGCTACATCATCAAGCGCCGCGGCACCGCGTCGATCCGGGCGATGGGCGGCGTCGAGAAGATCGCGCCGGTGATGGCCGGGCTCTTCCTGGTCTTCGGCCTGGCCGCGCTCGGACTGCCCGGCCTCTCGCCGTTCGTCTCGGAGATGCTCGTGATCATCGCCGCGTTCCAGCACCACTGGTGGACCGGCGCCATCGCGGTGTCCGCGATCGTGCTCGCGGCGTTCTACGTGCTCTGGATGTACCAACGCACGATGACCGGCACCGGAGTCGGGAGCTCGGTGGTGGCCGGGGCCGAGCCCGAGCCCGCCCGTGACCTCGACCGCCGCGAGGTGGGCACCCTGGCGCCACTCTTCTTGGCGCTGGTGCTGTTCGGCTTCTACCCGATGCCGTTGCTGAACGTGATCAACCCCTATGTCCAGGACACGCTCCAGCAGGTCGGGGTCACCGATCCCGCGCCGACGGTGCCGCCCAGTGCGACGCCCGCTCAGACCGCCGGAGGACAGCAGTGATCGCCCTCGTCGCCACTCCCGACACCTTCGTCAAGCCGCACATCGAGTACAACCAGCTGCTGCCGATCCTGGTGGTCTTCGCGGCGGCGTGCCTCGGAGTGCTGATCGAGGCGTTCCTGCCGCGTGAGCGTCGCTACCTCTCGCAGCTGGGGGTCGCCCTGATCGCACTGGTGGTGGCGCTGGTCCGGGTCGTGATCGGCGCCGGTGACCTGCCCAAGCTGGGGGACGGTGCCGCACGCGGCCTGTTCGGCTCCCAGGGCACGGTCGCGATCGACGGGCCCACCATGTTCCTGTGGGGCCTGGTGCTCGTCTTCGGTCTCGGCGGGGTGCTGCTCTTCGGTGAGCGCCGCGTCGAGGGCGGCGTCTCGGCCTTCGCCGGCCAGGCGGCCGCGCTGCCGGGCACCGAGTCCGAGCGCCAGTCGGCCGGGCTCGATCACACCGAGGTCTACCCGCTGCTGCTGTTCGCGATCGGCGGGATGATGCTCTTCGTCGCCGCCGGTGACCTGCTCACCATGTTCGTCGCCCTCGAGGTGCTCTCGCTGCCGCTCTACCTGCTCTGCGGCCTGGCGCGCCGGCGCCGCCTGCTCAGCCAGGAAGCCGCGATGAAGTACTTCCTGCTGGGAGCCTTCTCCTCCGGCTTCTTCCTGTACGGCGTCGCGCTGATCTACGGCTACGCCGGCTCGATGGACTTCGGTGCGATCAACGAGGCCGTGCTCAACAACAGCGGCAACCAGACGCTGCTGGTGCTCGGGATGGGCATGCTCACCGTCGGGCTGCTGTTCAAGGTCGGCGCCGCGCCGTTCCAGGCCTGGATGCCCGACGTCTACCAGGGCGCCCCGACCGCGGTGACCGCCTTCATGGCGGCCGCGACCAAGGCTGCCGCCTTCGGCGCGCTGCTCCGCCTGCTCTACGTCGCCTTCGGCAGCGCCCGCTGGACCTGGCAGCCGATGCTGTGGGTGATCGCCATCCTCACCATGGTCGTCGGCACCGTGCTCGCGCTGGTGCAGTCCGACATGAAGCGGATGCTCGCCTACTCCTCGATCGCCCACACCGGCTTCCTGCTCACCGGCGTCCTCGGCCTCCAGAGCGCCAGCGACATCCACCCGGGGCAGATCACCTCGCTCCAGGCCGTGATGTTCTATCTCGTCACCTACGGCTTGACCACGCTCGGTGCCTTCGCGGTGGTCGGCCTGGTCCGCGACTCCGCCGGTGAGCAGTCGACGATCATGCGCTGGACCGGGCTGGCCAAGCACTCCCCGGTGCTGGCCGGTGTGTTCGCGCTGTTCCTGCTCGGCATGGCCGGCATCCCGCTCACCTCCGGCTTCGTCGGCAAGTGGGCCGTCTTCGAGGTGGCGCTCGCCGCGGGCGCGTGGCCCGTCGTCATCGTCGCCGTGCTGGCCAGCGCGGCCGCCGCGTTCTTCTACGTCCGGGTGATCGTGGTCATGTACTTCCACGAGCCCGACGAGCAGAGCGCCTACGTCGCACACCCGTCGGCACTCACGGCCACCGCCATCGGGATCTCGGCCGCGGCGACCCTCGTGCTCGGCGTCGTGCCCGGCCCGGTTCTCGATCTGGCTCGGGTTGCGGGACAATTCATCAGGTGAGCCCATCTGCTGGTGGCCAGGAGCTCGTCTCCCTGGCCATGCCCGTCGCCGACGAGGCGCTGGCGCGTCGGCTGACCGACCGGATGACCCGCGTCGAGGAGGCCCTGGCCGGGCACGTCCGGAGCCGTGCGCAGTTCGTCACCAACGCCGCGAGTCACCTGATGTCGGCGGGCGGGAAGCGATTCCGGCCGATGCTCGTGCTTCTGGCTGCCGAGGCGGGGACCCACCCCGAGGCAGACGAGGTGATCACGGCGGCGTGTGTCGTGGAGCTGACCCACCTGGCCTCGCTCTACCACGACGACGTGATGGACGAGGCCGACCTTCGCCGCGGTGCCGAGTCGGCCAACGCGCGCTGGGACAACCACGTCGCGATCCTCACCGGTGACTTCCTGTTCTCGAAGTCATCCGAGCTGACCGCCGAGCTCGGAGCAGACGCCGTACGCATCCAGGCGCAGACGTTCACCCGCCTCGTCGAGGGCCAGATCCAGGAGACGGTGAAGCCCGGACCCGACGACGACCCGCTGGCTCACTACCTCGACGTCGTGGCCGGCAAGACCGGCTCGCTGATCGCGACCTCCGCGCGTTACGGCGCTCGCTTCGGCGGCACCGAGCGTGACGTCGAGGAGGCGCTGACGGCGTACGGCGACATCGTCGGTACGGCGTTCCAGCTCTCCGACGACATCCTCGACATCGCCTCGGACTCCGCCGAGTCGGGCAAGACCCCCGGAACCGACCTGCGGGAGGGCGTGCCCACGCTGCCGGTGCTGATGGCCCGCGCCTCGGCCCGCCCCGAGGACGCCCGGCTCCTGGTGCTGCTCGACTCCGACCTCGACGACGAAACTCTGCACGCGGAGGCGCTCGGCCTGCTCCGCGCCCACCCGGCGATGAGCGAGGCCCGCGACTACGTCATCGGTCGCGCCCAGGAGGCGAAGGCGCTGCTCACCGCGCTGCCCGCCGGCCCGGTGCGCGAGGCGCTGGAGAACTTCGCCGACCACGTGGCCAACCGCTCCACCTGACCCGCTCGGGTTGCTTGTCGGATCCCCCGCCTGAGCGGGGGAATGGACGCTTGTGGGGGGCTGCACACCACAACAAGCGTCAAGAAGGGCCAACAACCCTGGGGCTGCAGCCCGGCCAGGGGCAGGTTGACGAGCTCCGGCCCCTCAGTACGCGCAGGCCTCGGCGGCGAGGCGCAGGGTGACCCGGCGGTGGCGGAGCGACTCGACGGTGAAGAGCACCAGCGCCAGCCAGACCAGGCCGAAGCCGATCCACCGCCCCGCGGGCATGTCCTCGTGGAAGTAGAAAATGCCGAGGGCGAACTGGAGGATCGGCGCGAGGTACTGCAGCAGCCCGAGGGTCACCATCGGCACCCGGGTCGCGGCACCGCCGAAGCAGACCAGGGGGACCGCGGTGACCACGCCGGTGGTGACGAAGAGCAGGGCGTGACCGACCCCGTGGCTGCCGAAGTTGGAGTCGCCCTGCCAGCTCAGCCAGCCGAGATAGGCCAGCGCGAGTGGCCCGATCACCATCGTCTCGAGGGTCAGGCTCTCCACCGCCGGCGCGTTGGCCTGCTTCTTGCACAGGCCGTAGCTGCCGAAGGAGAACGCCAGCACCATGGCCACCCACGGCAGCCGGCCGTAGTCAACGGTCAGCACGACCACCGCCAGCCCGGCCACCGACATCGCGGCCCACTGACCCGGGCGCAGTCGCTCGCCGAGGATGAAGACCCCCATCAGCACCGTCACCAGCGGGTTGATGAAGTAGCCGAGCGAGGTCTCCACGACGTGGCCGTTGTTGACGCCCCAGATGTACGTCGCCCAGTTCACCGTCACCAGGCCGGCGCCCAGTGCCAGCAGACGGAACACCCGCCGGTCGGCGAACAGACCCCGGACGACCGGCCACCGGCCGAGGCCGACCACCAGGAGGCCCATCGTGACCAGCGACCAGAAGATGCGGTGGCCCAGGATCTCCAGCGCACCGGCCGGCTCGAGCAGCGGCCAGTAGAGCGGGAAGGCGCCCCACAGGGCGTACGCCGCGACCCCCAGCAAGAGGCCACGGCGCGACTCGGTCACCCGCTCAGCGTAGGGGCCGGGAGGGTCAGGCGACCGTCCAGGTGTCGCCCCCGCCGATCAGCCCGGCCAGCCTCTCGGTAGGGGTGCCGCTCACCCCGGCCGCGGCCTGCTGGAGCTGGTCGCGCGCCTGGTCGTCGTACGTCGGGCGGGCTACCTGCCGGAAGATCCCGATCGGCGCCTGGTGCAGGCGACCGGCATCGGTGAGGCGGGAGATCGCGAACGCCGTGGTGGGGTCCTCGCTGTAGGCGTCGTGGACCAGCAGCGCGTCGGGGCTCACCTGGTCGGGCTCGTCACCGACGGTGACCACCTTGACCCCGCCGGTGGCCTGGTCGCGGATCAGCCCGTGCGCGCCGTCGGTCCCGAAGCGGATCGGCTCACCGTGCACCAGCGGGATGATCGCGTCGTCGCGCGTGTCGGGCGACTTCACCGCGTCGAAGGCGCCGTCGTTGAAGATCGGGCAGTTCTGGTAGATCTCGACCAGCGACGTCCCGCGGTGGGCCGCCGCCGCGGACAGCACGGCGGTGAGGTGACGGCGGTCGGAGTCGATGGTGCGGGCGACGAACGTAGCCTCCGCGCCGAGCGCCAGCGAGACCGGGTTGAACGGGTGGTCGACCGAGCCCATCGGGGTCGACTTGGTGATCTTGCCGGTCTCGGACGTGGGGGAGTACTGACCCTTGGTCAGGCCGTAGATCCGGTTGTTGAACAGCAGGATCGTCATGTTCACGTTGCGGCGCAGCGCGTGGATCAGGTGGTTGCCGCCGATCGACA
>JAWWPM010000177.1:0-3416 GCA_033854915.1 Nocardioidaceae bacterium | reverse complement strand
CCAACATCGCCCCCCACAACCTGGTCGAGGTCGTGCAGGCGCTGCGCCACCTGGTGAGCCACCCGCAGGCGACGCTCGACGACCTGATGCGCTTCGTGCCCGGGCCAGATCTCCCGACCGGCGGCATGATCGTCGGGCTCGACGGTGTCCGCGACGCCTACGAGACCGGCCGTGGCATCTTCCGGATGCGCGCCACCGCGCGGATCGAGGCCATCGGGCGACGCAAGGGCATCGTGGTCACCGAGCTGCCGTACGGCGTGGGCACCGAAAAGGTCTCCGAGCGGATCAAGTCGCTGGTGCAGGCCAAGAAGCTTCAGGGCATCGCCGACATCAAGGACCTCACCGACCGCGTGCACGGACTCCGGCTGGTGATCGAGGTGAAGAACGGCTTCGTCCCCGAGGCGCTGCTCGAGCAGCTCTACAAGCAGACCCCGATGGAGGACACGTTCGGCATCAACGCGGTCGCGCTGGTCGACGGTCAGCCGCGCACCCTCGGGCTCAAGGCGTTGCTCGAGGTCTTCCTCGGGCACCGCTTCGACGTCGTACGCCGGCGCTCGACCCATCGCCGTACCAAGGCCGCCGACCGGCTGCACCTCGTCGAGGGCCTGCTCGTGGCGATCCTCGACATCGACGAGGTGATCCAGCTGATCCGGTCCTCCGACAACTCCGCGGAGGCCAAGGATCGGCTGATCAGCGTCTTCGACCTGACCTCGGTCCAGGCCGACTACATCCTCGACATGCCGCTGCGCCGGCTGACGAGGTTCTCCAAGCTGGAGCTCGACAAGGAGAAGGCCGAGCTCGAGCGCGCGATCGAGGCGCTGGACGCGATCCTGGCCGACGAGCACCTGCTCCGCACGGTCGTCTCCGACGAGCTGGCCGAGGTCGCCAAGACGTTCGGCACCCCGCGCCGCACGGTGCTCCTCGAGTCGGCAGGCCAGACCGTGACTGCCTTGACCGCGACCCTCGAGGTCGCCGACGACCCCTGCTTCGCCTACCTGTCGTCGTCGGGGCTGCTCGCCCGCTCGTCGTCCGGCGAGGCACCCACCGACGAGGGCGGCCGCGCCAACCACGACGTGATCGTCTCCGCGGTGCGCACCACCGCGCGGGCCGAGATCGGCGCGCTCACCTCGCGCGGGCGCGTCGTACGCCTCAACGTCCTCGACCTGCCGGCACTGCCTCCGTCGGCCAACCATCCGCACCTGCAGGGCGGGCTGCCCTTCGACCTCGTGCGGTCACTGCAGCCCGGTGAGCGGGTGCTCGCCCTGTGCGGGCTGCGCACCGACGGCCCCGGCCTCGCGCTCGGCACCCGGCAGGGCGTGGTCAAGCGTGTGAACCCCGAAGTGCTCGGCCGCGACGAGTGGGAGGTCATCGGCCTCAAGGACGACGACGAGGTGGTCGGCGCCGTCGAGCTGCGCACCGGCGACGAGGAGCTGTGCTTCATCAGCTCCGACGCGCAGCTGCTCCACTTCGGCGCGGCGGGCGTGCGTCCCCAGGGCCGCAGCGGCGGGGGCATGGCCGGCATCAAGCTCGCCCTCGCCCAGTACGTCGTGTGGTTCGGCGCTCTCGACCCGGCCGCCTCGGTCGTGGTCACCGCCAGCGGCTCCTCCACCGCGCTCCCCGGCACCGAGCCTGGGGCGGTCAAGGTCACGCCCTTCGCGGAGTACCCCGCCAAGGGCCGGGCCACCGGCGGCGTGCGCTGCCACCGCTTCCTCAAGGGCGAGGACACCCTGGTCTTCGGCTGGGCCGGCGCGGCGCCGGCCCGCGCGGCCGCGGCCAGCGGGTCTCCGGTCGACCTCCCGGAAGCGACCGGGCGCCGCGACGGCTCCGGGGTCCCGGGCGCGCAGCCGATCGCCGCGTGCGCCGGTCCGGTGCCGGCCCAGCTGTGAGGGCGCCCGCATGCAGGAGGCCGGCGTGCATAGGGTGACCACCATGTCGTTGCGTCGCGCGCCGCTCCCGTTCCTGACCGCGCTGCCGATCGCGGCCATCCTCGTCCTCGCTCTCGCCGGCTGCGGTGGTGGCTCGGGCGGGAGCAAGGTCGACCCCGCCACCGCGTTGAAGACCGCCGGCCAGAAGCTCGCAGACACCTCTGGGGTCACCCTCAGCCTGACGACCAGCGACCTGCCCGACGGGGTGCAGGGGGTCAAGGCCGCCGCCGGCACGGTCACCAACGCCCCCGCCTTCGACGGCACCCTGACCGCGGTGATCTCGGCCGGCACGTTCCAGGTGCCGGTGAAGTCGGTCGACGGCAAGGTCTACGCCAAGATCCCGCTGACCCCCGCGTTCGCCGAGATCAACCCCGCCGACTACGGCGCGCCCGACCCCGGCCTCCTCACCAGCGCCGACAAGGGGATCCCGGCGATCGTCGATGCGACCACCGAGGCCACGTCGGGCGACCAGATCCGCGGCGGCACCGACAACAAGGAGGTGCTGTCGACCTACACCGGCACCGTGCCCGGTACGGCGGTGGGCAACCTGATCCCCGGCGCCAGCGGTGACTTCAAGGCGACCTACGGCATCGCCGACAACGGCGAGCTGCGCCAGGCCAGCCTGACCGGGCTCTTCTACAACGGTCAGCCGTCGATGACCTACACCCTCGTCCTCACCGACTACGGCACCAGCACGGACATCGCTGCTCCATGACCCGGCGACGATGACCCACCCCGTGACCCGGGGTCCGCGGCTGCTGCTGGCTCTCGCCGCGGTGGCCGTGGCATTCGCGGCCGCCGACACCTACGTCGTCGTCCTGGCCCTGCCCGACATGATGGCGTCGGTCGGGATCTCGATCGACGAGCTCCAGCGCGGGGCGCCGATCGTCTCGGGCTTCCTGCTCGGCTACGTCGCGATGCTGCCGCTGATCGGACGCATCGCCGACCTTCGCGGCCGCGTGCCGGTGCTGGTCGCGGCCCTCGTGCTGTTCGCGGTCGGCTCGCTGGTCACCACCCTCGCCTACGACCTGCCCACCCTGGTGGCCGGACGCTTCCTCCAGGGCGTCGGCGGCGGTGGTCTGGTGCCGGCCACCCTCGCGCTCGTGGCCGACCTCTACCCGGCCGAGCGCCGTGGCGTCCCGCTCGGCATCGTCTCGGCGGTCCAGGAGATCGGCAGTGTGCTCGGCCCGCTCTACGGCGCGGTCGTGCTCGCCGTCTCGCAGTGGCAGGTGATCTTCGCGATCAACCTCGTCGTCGGGCTGCTCCTGGCCGTCACCATCCGCCGTACGTCCGGAGACACCCACTCCGGCGAGCCCCCGGAGCGCGACCCGATCGGCGCCCCGCTGTCCGGCTGGCGCACGATCGACTGGGCGGGGATCGCGTTCCTCCTGATGTCGATCGCGGCCGGTGCCCTCGTCTTCCTCCAGCCCAACGCCCTGGTCAGCGACGTGACCTGGGGCCAGGTCTTCATCCCCGTCGCCGGCACCGGTC
>JAWWPM010000176.1:0-5178 GCA_033854915.1 Nocardioidaceae bacterium | reverse complement strand
CCTACAGCGTCGACGACGAGGACCAGCCCCAGGGCGACGGCGAGAGCATGGCCGACGACCGCGGGCTGACGGAGCCCCTCGACGAGGGCTACTCACCGCCGGAGAAGTGGTCGGCCGGCGAGGGCTGGGGCAACACCCCGCTGGAGGAGGAGCTCGGCGAGAGCCTCGACCAGCGGCTCGCGCAGGAGGAGCCCGAGCCCGACCCGTACGTCGAGGCGGAGCGCGAGGCGGACAACCCGGACTTCGGCGAGGTCGACGACGAGGTGGGCGATCTGCGGTCCGGTCGGCTGGTCGCCCCCGACCAGGGCCTCGGCGAGGACGAGGACTCCGAGATGGTGGCCGACGACGTCGGGATCGACGGCGCCGGTGCCAGCGCCGAGGAGGCTGCGGTCCACGTCATCCCGGACTGACGGCCGGACTGACGCCCCGGCTGGGTGTCACGGGGGCGCGTCGGCGAAGATGGGGACATGACGCAGCAGCCCTTCTCCCGTCCCGGCGCGATCGACCTGTCCGGGCTGAAGCAGCCCGCGCCCGCGGCGCCCGGAGCGCCTGGCGGCGCCGGCCCGGCGACGAGCGGCGCCTACGCCGTGGACGTCACGGAGCAGAACTTCCAGGACCTGCTCGAAGCCTCGATGAGCGCACCCGTGGTGCTGGTGTTCTACAGCCCGACCCGGTCGCCGGAGAGCACCGACCTGGCCGCCGACCTGCAGGTGCTGTCCAACGAGTTCGAGGGCAAGTTCCTGCTCGGCAAGGTCGACATCGACACCGCAGCGTCGATCGCGCAGGCGATGCAGATCCCGTCGGTCCCCCTGGTCGCGCTGGTCGCGCAGGGCCGGCCGGCACCGCTGTTCCAGGACGCACCGCCGATCGCCGAGCTGCGCACCGCACTGACCCAGGTCTTCCAGCAGCTGGCCACCCAGGGGTTCACCGGCCGGCACCAGCCGCGTGCCGGCAGCGGACCCGTCGGTGACGACGGCGAGCCGGAGATCGACCCCCGCTACGCGCCCGCGCAGGACGCGCTCGAGGCGGGGGACATCGACCGAGCCGTCGCGGAGTACCAGAAGCTGCTCGACGCCAACCCGGCCGACGCCGAGGCCGCCGGTGGGCTGGCCATGGCGAAGGTTCTGCAGCGCACGCAGGGTGCCGACCTCACCGCGGCGAGGGCGGCCGCGGCGGAACGCCCGGACGACGTGGACGCCCAGACGCTGGTGGCCGACCTCGACCTGCTCGGTGGCCACGTCGACGACGCCTTCCGGCGTCTGGTCGAGCTGGTCCGACGTACGACGGAGGCGGAGCGCGACCAGGCCCGCAACCACCTGATCGGCCTGTTCGCCGCCGTGGGCAACGACGACCCGCGGGTGCTGGCGGCTCGCCGCAACCTGGCTTCCGCCCTGTTCTGAACCACCCCTGCGCCACACTGGGGCGGTGATCCGCCGCCGCTCCGCGATCGTCGCGCTGCTGCTGGCGGCCGTCCTCGTGGTGTCCGGCTGCGGAGGCACGGCGCCGCACAAACACGCCGGCACGCTGGACGGGTCGACGGTGCCGGTGAAGCGCGACGACCGGCGTTGCGACGGGGTCTCCTACCGCGACGTCCTCGGCCACGCGCCGTCGTACGGCGCCGCGGCGCTGCGTCGCTTCCCGGCCAGCTCCCTTGCCTGCAAGGCGATGTGGCTGCCGCACCTCGGACGCTGGTTCGTCCCGCAGTCGCTCGCCCTGGACGGGCACACGGCCTGGGTGTCCGGCTACACCTGGCACGAGAACGTCGGCGACCGGGCCTGCCGGCTGCTCCACGTGCGGCTGCGCACCGGTGAGGTGCTCGCGGACCAGGGTCGCCTGGTCGGTGCGCCTGAGGGCCGCACGCCGACGTTCTGCCGGCACGGCGGGGGCCTCGCGATGAACTGGCGCGGGCTCTGGATCGCCGAGAAGGAGCGGCTGTGGCTGGTCGACCCGGCCAAGGTCGGCACCGGCCAGCGGGCCGTGCTCCGGGTGTGGTCGATCAAGTCGCCGGTCTTCGGCTCGACGACGGTGATCCGGCACCGCCGGATCGGGCTCGCGTTCTTCCGTCGGCAGCACGACTCCGGGATCAAGTGGTTCCGGATCCGCGACCTGATGGCGGACGGCGTGCTCGACCTGGTCGGTGTCGCGACGGACCCCAGCCAGGTGGCTCCCGTCGCCCGCGCGCGGGTGCCCGGCTACATCCAGGGCATGACCTACCGGCCCGGCCATCGCGGCCTGATGGTCGCCGCCTCCCGCAGGGGCTGCGGCGTGCTCATCCTCGCCGACGGCACCACGATCGACGTGATGCCCGGGATCGAGGACTTCGAGTTCACCGGCCACAACCGGGTCTGGGCGATCTCCGAGAGCTCGTCGAAGGTCTACCAGCGCACCGACGGGCCGATGGTGCCGATGCTCACGAAGTTCAACGCCCGCAAGCTGCTCGCGCTGCCGACGGGTGGCCGCTGCCGGAGGTAGGGGGGTCGGCGCGCCGTTCAGGTGCCGAGCTGGTCGTTGAGCACCGACACGACCGGCCACGCGCGGCCCGACACGTTCGAGAGGACCGTGTAGGTGATGGCCGTCGAGGGCTGGTGCAGGCTGGCGAACGAGACCCCGGTGTCGTTCCCCTCCAGCCACACCGCGTCGTCCGTGGCCCCCAGGTGGAACCCGAGGCCGTAGCGCCGCGACTCCTCGGGCCAGTCGCTGCGCGGCCGCACCATCTCGGCGACCGACTCGGGCGAGACGATCCGGCCGGCGAGGAGCGCCTCCCAGAACGCCCTCAGGTCGGCCGCCGTCGAGAAGATGCCGCCGTCGCCGTTGCCCAGCACGGGCAGGTGGAACACGTTCGTGCGCAGGCCCTCGACGGACAGGTAGCCGAGCGCAGCGCGTCCGGGCAGCTCGTCCGAGCGCAGGAAGGCGGTGTCGACCATGCCTGCCGGTTCACAGACCAGCGTGCGCACCAGCTCGTGGAAGTCCAGGCCGCTCGCGCGCTCGGCCAGCAGCGCGAGCACGACGTACCCACCGTTGTTGTACGCGAACCGCTCACCGGCGGGGGACACCGTCGCGTGGCCCTCGAGCAGCGGCAGGAACCCCTCGGTCGTCGCGAGCGTGTGCGCCGACACCGCCAGCACGTAGTCGTCGGCCTCGTCGGGGATGTAGTCGCCGATCCCGGACCGGTGCGCGAGCAGGTGCTCGACCGTGACGTCCCCGGCGATCAGGGGCAGGTCCGTGCCGAGCAGCGACCGCGCCGTCGTACCGAGCCCGAGTGTGCCGCGCTCGACCAGGCTCATCACCGCGAGGGCGGTCAGCGTCTTCGACCCGCTCGCGATCGCGAACTGGGTCTCGAGCGTGTTCGGGAGGCCGTGCGCCCGGTCCGCGTCCCCGTACGCCCTGGCGAGCTCTGTCACGCCCGCGCGGTCGACCCGGACCACGCCGGAGAGCCCGGTGCGCTCCGCCACCTCGTCCACCGCGTCCTGAAGCGACTGCATCTCGCCGAACCTACCAACCGGGGACCGCCCTCCGCCTTCCCTCGGCGGATGACTCGTCGAGGACTGCGCCGGCGGCTGTTCGGCCTCGTGGCCCTCGGGTTCGGGGCCGCTGTCGTCGTCGCGGTCGTCGGCGCGCACCAGCCGCGCCCTCCGACGGTCGACGTCGTTCGGGCCGGTCACGTGTACGGCCTGGTCCAGGCGCCGCACCGCCCCCTGAAGTGGCCGGACTGCGGGCCTGTCGACCATCCCTGCGAGGCCATGGGCGGCGTGGGCTCGCGTGGAGAGCTCACCCTGCTCAACGGGCGATGCCTCGGTGTCGGAACCTCAGTAGCGGTCTGGGAGCACGGCACCGCGATCCGTGGCGCCGGCCGCTTCGTGACAGTGCGGTTCGCCGGGCGCACCTACCGGCTCGGGGACCGGCTCACGGCAGCCACGGACACCCTGACCGCGGTCACCGTCGGTGACGTCTCCGGAACCATCCGCGGAGGCGCGCCGCCCGCGTGCGCCGGACTCCACGTGGAGAGCGTCATGAGCGACTGAGACGTCCGCTCTCCGCCAGGGCGCCTATTGGCGGGTGAAGACCACGCGCCCGTGCTTGGCCCTGGTCATGGTGTAGGTGGGGGAGTGGGCGTAGCCGTGGTGTCGCGGGCAGAGCAGTCGTCCGTTGGCGAGGCTCGTGCCGCCGCCGTGGGACGAGGGTTGGTCGTCGTGGGCGTTGCACGGACCCGCACCCGACCGTTCTGGTCTCGACGCGCTCGTGCTCGACCACCGGGAAGCGGCGCGCGCTAATCCGGTTGCCTGTGGCTCACGTGGCGCGCTTGACTCGGGGTTCCACCGACGAAGGGCTTCGAGCTTGACCCGCTGTGCGCAGACCCAGATCGCCTACGACCGTGCCGGTCAGGGCGAGACCATCGTTCTCATCCATGCCGGCGTCGCCGACCGGCGCATGTGGGACCAGCACTGGGAGGCGCTGACGCGGACGCACGACGTGGTGCGGGTCGACCTCCGGGGGTTCGGTGAGTCCACGGCGCACGTGCCCGAAGGCTGGACGGCGTACGACGACGTGGCGAAAACCCTTGCTGCGTTGGGGATCGAGCGCGCGCACCTGGTCGGGTGCTCGTTCGGCGCGGGTGTCGCGGTCGAGCTGGCGCTGGCCGACCCGCGGCTCGCGGCGTCGCTGCTCCTGGTCTCGCCGGGCGGGGTCCTGTTCACCGAGCGGATGCCGGAGCTGGCCGCGTACGTCGCGGCCGAGGACGCTGCCCTGGAGGCTGGAGACCTCACCGGCGCCGCCGAGGTCAACGTGCGGTGGTGGGTCGACAGCCCGCGCCGGGAACCGGGCGAGGTGCCCGCAGAGGTCCGGGACGCGGTCCGCACGATGCAGCTGCGGGTGTTCGAGATCGGCGAGGACTGGGAGGACCTCGAGGGTCAGCTGGAGCCCGAGGCGCCCGGGCGGTACGCCGAGGTCTCCGCACCCACGTGCGTGCTGGTCGGAGGCCTCGACCTCGACGTGGTCCTGCGGACGGCGGACGAGGTGACCGGCGGCATCGCCGGCGCCCGCCGCGTGGACTGGCCGGACACGGCCCACCTGCTGCCGATGGAGCGACCCACGGAGTTCGTCGACCTGCTGGGTGCCTGGGTCGCGGAGAACGCGGGCTAGAGCCCGCCGGACTCGACGTACGACGGGGCGCCACCGCCG
>JAWWPM010000175.1:0-5778 GCA_033854915.1 Nocardioidaceae bacterium | reverse complement strand
CTCGGCGAGCACCGACAGGTCGTGGCTGATCATCAGCATCCCCACGCCGTACTCGCGGACCATGCCGGAGAGCACGTCGAGCACCTGCGCCTGCACCATCACGTCGAGCGCGGTGGTCGGCTCGTCGGCGACGACGAGGTCGGGGTCGCAGGAGAGCGCCATCGCGATCATCACCCGCTGCTTCTGGCCCCCCGAGAGCTGATGGGGGTAGCTGCGGGCGCGCTCGGGGTCGAGCCCCACCTGCTCGAGCAGACCCCGGATCCGCGACGTCACGATGCCCTCGTCCATGTGCGGGTTGTGCACGTGGATCGCCTCGGCGATCTGGGCGCCGATGCGGTGCACCGGGTTGAGCGAGTGCAGCGCGCCCTGGAACACGATCGAGGCCCCGGCCCAGCGCACCGCGCGCAGGTCGCCCCACCGCATGGTGAGCACGTCCTGGCCCTCGAACAGCACCTGACCGGTGACCGTCGCGTCGTCGGGCTGCAGCCGCAGGATCGTGCTGGCCAGGGTCGACTTGCCGCAGCCGGACTCCCCCGCCACCCCGACGATCTGCCCGCGCTCGACGGTGAGGTCGACGCCGCGGACGGCGGGAAGCCCGCCGCCGTCGGCCGCATAGGTGACGTGCAGGTCGCGGATCTCGAGCAGCGGGGCGCCGGTGCGCACCTCCGCGGCCTCGTTCGCGGTCGCGGCGCTCATTCGGGGTCCCCGCGGCGTTGTTCGGCGGAGGAGCGGAGCGGAGGAGACGAAGAACGTCGGGGGGTGATGTTCATTGACGAGCCCTCAGGCGGGGGTTCAGGACCTCTTCGAGCGCCTGCCCGATCAGGGTGAACGCGAGCACGACCAGCACCACGCACACGCCCGGCGGGATGACGTACCACCAGCAGCCGGTGGTGATCGCACCCGAGTGGTAGGCGCCGTCCAGCATCGTGCCCCACGAGGTGCGGGTCGGGTCGCCGAGGCCGAGGAAGCTCAGTGTCGTCTCCGAGAGGATCGCGATCGCCACCGTCAGCGTGGTGTTGGCGAACACCATCGGCATCACGTTCGGCAGCACGTGCCGGCCCAGCTGGTGCCAGCGCCCCGCGCCGATCGCCTCGGCGCGCTCGACGTAGGCCCGCTCCTTGATCGAGAGCGTCTGGCTGCGGATCAGCAGCGCGGTGCCCGGCCAGGAGGTGACGCCGATGACGATCACGATGTTGAGCAGGCCGCGTCCCAGGACCGTGGCCAGCACGATGGCCAGCGGCAGGAACGGGATGCACAGGAACCACTCGGTGATCCGGAACGTGATCCGGCCGGTCCAGCCGCCGAAGTAGCCGGAGACCAGGCCGACGAAGGTGCCGATCACCATCGAGATCAGCGTCGCGGACAGCCCCACGAACAGCGAGATCCGGGCGCCCCAGATCAGCAGGGTCAGCACGGACCGGCCGTTCTCGTCGGTGCCCAGCAGGTAGTGCGACGACGGGGACCCGAGCACCGGCCCGTTCGCGCGGGTCACGTCGAGGCCGCTGGAGGCGGCGAGCAGCGGTGCGGCGAGGGCGACCGCGACGAAGAAGACCAGCACGCCCAGCCCGATCATGCCCCCGCGATGGGTGCGGAACTGCGCCCAGCCGCGCTTCCACGCCGCCGTACGCCGTTGCCGGGAGAGCTGTCGGGTCGACAGCTGGCGCACGTTCGCGAGGTCGCTCATGTCCGGACCCTCGGGTCGAGCCAGCCGTAGAGCAGGTTGGCGGCCAGGTTGGCCAGGATCACGCCGGCACTGGCGACCAGGAAGGTGCCCTGGAGCACGGCCGAGTCGGGCACGTCGATGGCGTCGGTCGCCAGCAGCCCCAGGCCGGGTATCGAGAAGACCGTCTCGACGGTGATCGCGCCCGAGACCACGAAGCCGATGTTGAGGGCGACCACGGTCGTGGTCGGCAGCAGCGCATTTCGTACGGCGTGCCGGTTGCGCACCTGCACGTCACGCAGCCCCTTGGCCCGGGCGGTCTGGAGGTAGTCCTCCCCGAGCTCGTCGAGCAGCGAGCTGCGCATGATCAGGGAGTAGTCGGCCAGATAGGCCAGGGTCAGCGTGGTCACCGGCAGCACCAGATGCCAGCTGGTGTCGAGGATGCCGTGCAGCGAGCCCGGGCTGACGTCGGGTGAGTGCAGGCCGCCGGTCGGGAAGATCCCGGGGACGAAACCGAAGCCGACGCCCAGGCCGGCGATCAGCAGCAGGCCGAGCCACCACTCGGGCATCGCGTAGAGAGTCAGCGAGGTGCCGGTCGAGACCTTGTCGAACAGCCCACCGCGACGCCACGCCCCTTTGACTCCCAGGTAGACCCCGATCAGTGTCGCGAAGATCGTCGAGGTGCCGACCAGCAGCACTGTCGGCCAGAGCCGGTCGGTGATCAGCTGCGAGACCGGGAGGCGGTACTGCAGGGAGATCCCGAAGTCGCCGTGCGCGGTGTTCTTCAGGAACGTGACGAACTGCTGCGGCAGGGGCTGGTTCAGGCCGTAGGTCTTGTTGAAGGCGTCGATCTGCGCCTGGGTGGTCATCCGGCCGCGCCCGAGCGAGCGGGCCGGGTCTCCGGGCAGCACCCGGAACAGGAAGAAGTTCACCAGCAGCATGAAGACCAGGCTGCCGAGCGAGCCGACCACCTTGCGCCCGACGTAGGACGCATACCCGCGTCGTCGGGGCTGGTGGTCGGCCTCGGCCTCGGCCACCAACCCCGGCTCGGCGACCAGCGTCATCGGCGGTCCCCGGCTCTCACTCGCGGTCCTGGACGGTCGTGCGGCGGCGCATGCCGACGACGCCGAGCCCGACCAGCAGCACCACCAGCACCGCGCCACCGCCGATCAGCACCGGCGCGCCGACACCCGACGACGATCCGCCCTTGGTCGCGGTCACCGCGCCGGTCAGGCCGCCGGATGCCGCCTCGTCGCAGCTCGGGCTGGCGCCGTTGGTCACCGGCTGGGCGTGGATGTAGTTGTAGACGCCGTACTGCTCGAGCCAGATGCCGCCCGGGTTGGGCTGCGGCACGAAGCAGGCGAACCGGTCGCTGCGCACGGCTTCGCCGATGGAGGAGTACGCCGTGACCAGGTACGGCGAGTCGCGGAACAGGATCTCCTGCATCTTCTTGATCTGGGCGACCCGCTGCGCGTGGTCGGTGGAGATGTGCTGCGCGGAGTAGAGCGCGTCGTACTTCTTGTTGCAGTAGAACGAGTCCGACGACCCCTGCCGCTGTCCGCACGTCAGGTAGCTCAGCATCGAGTCGGGGTCGGGCTCGACGTACCAGCCCCACTGGAAGGCGTCGAAGTTGCCCTTGTAGATCACGTTGGTCAGCTGGCTCGAGCTGTACGTCGAGACCTGCGAGTCGATCCCGAGATCGCCCAGCCAGGTCTTGAAGTAGTCCATGGTGTTCAACGACGTGGGCGAGTCCGACCGGGCCGCGAGGCGCAGCGTGCCGATCGGCTTCCCGTCCGGCAGGGTGCGCTTGCCGTCGGAGCCCAACTTGTAACCGGCCGCGTCGAGCAGCTGACCGGCCTTGGTCAGGTCGAAGCTGAACGCCTGGTCGGCCGGCGGCTCCCAGTGGTAGTCGGGGTAGGACGGCGGCACGATCGTCGAGCCCGGCAGGCCGGCACCCTGGTAGACCTTCGAGATCAGCTGCGGCAGGTTCAGCGCGTAGCCGAGGGCGTGCCGGAACTTCGGGTCCAGCACCGCCGGGTTGGGGTTGCCGATCGGGTGGCCGCCGGTCGCTGCGGAGACCGAGCCGGCGTTGAACGCGATCTCGTCGAAACCGGGCGAGTTGCCGTTGTGCGCGGTGACGCCGGGCTTGCCGGACAGGCTCTTGACCTCGAGGGCGGTGATGCCCTCGACGAAGTCGACCTCGCCCTTGAGCAGGGCCTGCACCGCCGAGTCGTCGTTCTTGTAGAACTGGAAGTCGACCTCGTCGATGTGCGGGGCTCCACCCCAGTAGTCGGGGTTGGCCTGGAACTTGAACGTCTGCCCGTCCGCAGTGCCCTGCACCAGCCGGAACGGGCCGGAGCCCACGACCGGCTTGCCGCCGGTCGGGCCGGCCGCGTAGGTCTTGATCTGGCTGGCGCTGACGTCCTTCCAGATGTGCTCGGGCACGATCGGGATCGGCAGCAACGGCAGCGTGGCGCTGGGTGCCTTGAGCTTGAGCACGACCGTCGTGGCGTTCGGCGCGGTCACCTCGATGACGCCCTGGAGGTAGGACAGCCAGTTCGACTTCTCAACCGTGCCGTGCAGGACGCGGTTGTAGGTGTAGGCCACGTCGGCCGCGGTCAGCGGCACGCCGTCGGAGAACTTCACGCCGCTGCGCACGGTGAAGGTCCAGGTCTTGCCGTCCGGCGAGGTCGTCCACTTGGTCGCCAGGCCCGGAATCGCGGCCATGTCCTTCATGGCGTAGTCGGTCAGGTAGTCGTAGGTCAGGCCCCACATCTCGTACGACGGCGCCTGGAAGCCCAGGAACGGGTTCAGCGAGTCCACACCCTCACCGAGCATGCCCACGTGGAAGACCACCTTGGATGCACCGGCCGCGGGACTGGTGGCGGTCGCCGCGAGGCCCGGCAGGAGGGAGCCGAGGAAAAGCCCCAGGGCCACGAGGAGTCCACCGGCGGTACGGTGACCGCCGTGTCCAGCAACCCGATCTCTGGAGCGTCCGGCGACCCGACCGGCCCGCCGACCGCGATTCGCACGCCGTACGCGCACACCGAGCACGGTGTGACGCGACCGGACCCCTACCACTGGCTCGGCTCCGACGAGCCCGCCGTGCTCGAGCACCTCGTCGCCGAGCGTGCCTTCTACGACGCGTCGTGTCTCCATCTGGACTCCCTCACGTCCGCCCTCAGGGCGGAGATGCTGTCGCGACTCCCGGTGACCGACGAGTCCGCCCGCTGGTCCCGCAGGCGCTACGCCTACTGGACCCGCCACCCCGTGAACAGCGACTACGCCGAACTGTGGCGACTGAATCATGATTCAGAGGGAGGGTCAACAACCGAATCCGAATCGTCACGTCCCTTTTTCGACATCGCAACCCTGGACGCGGGCACCGGGTACCTCGATGTCGGCCTGACGGTGGTCAGCCCGGACGAGGATGTGCTCGCTTACAGCGTCGACACCGACGGTGACGAGGTCTTCGAGCTGCGCTTCCGCGACCTGCGCACCGGCGCCGACCTGCCCGAGACGATCGCCCGCAGCTACTACGGCGGAGCATGGAGCGCGGACTCGCAGTGGTTCTTCTACACAGTCCACGACAAGGCCTACCGGCCCTGGCGGGTGCTGCGGCACCGGCTCGGTACCGACCCCGCCCACGACGTGGTGGTGCTCGAGGAGCACGACGCCCGCTTCGAGCTGAATGTCCGCGCCACCCGCAGCGGCGAGCTGGTGGTGATCTGGAGCGAGAGCCGCTCCACCAGCGAGGCGTGGGTCGTCGACGCGTCCTCCCCCGAGGCCCCGCCCCGGTCAGTCGGCGGGCGGCGGCACGGCGTCCGCTACCGGGTCGAGCACGCCCCGTCGGCGTCGGCTGACCGGATGCTGGTGACGACCAACGACGGCGCGGTCGAGTTCCGGCTGATGACGGCGCCGGTGCCGCGCGAGGCCGACCAGGACGCCTCGGTCTGGACGGAGGCGCGACCGGAGCGGGCGGACGAGCGGCTCTGGCAGGCCGATGCCTTCGGGCACGGGATCGTGCTGTCCTTCCGGTCCGGCGGCGCGCATCGACTGCGCGTCGTCGGCCACGACGACCTGGCCGGCGAGGGGCGGGTCCTGAGCAGCCGCTACGA
>JAWWPM010000174.1:0-4164 GCA_033854915.1 Nocardioidaceae bacterium | reverse complement strand
GAGCCAGCGCGTGGGGGCAGACTCCTGGGCGCAGGCCGAGTCCCGCCGGGTCTTCACCGATGACGAGGCCTCGTCGCTGGCGAGCGACGCCGCCTTGACCTTCCCGGACCCGGCGGTCACGCCGCGGGCGCCGGACGGACCCTGAGCCTCAGGCGCGCTCGGCGACCATGTCGACCAGGTCGGCCACCGAGTCGACCACGCGGGTCGGCCGGTAGGGGAAGCGCTCCACCTGCTCGGGTCGGGTCGAGCCGGTCGTGACCAGGATCGTGCGCAGGCCGGCCTCGAGGCCGCTGATGATGTCGGTGTCCATCCGGTCGCCGACCATCACGGTGGTCTCGGAGTGGGCCTCGATCCGGTTCAGCGCGCTGCGCATCATCAGCGGGTTGGGCTTGCCCACGAAGTAGGGCTTCTGCCCGGTCGCCGTACTGATCAGGGCGGCCACGGAGCCCGTCGCGGGCAGCGTGCCCTGGTGGCTCGGCCCGCTCACGTCGGGGTTGGTGGCGATGAAGCGGGCGCCGTTCTCGATCAGCCGGATCGCCTTGGTGATCGCCTCGAAGGAGTAGGTGCGGGTCTCGCCGAGCACCACGTAGTCGGGTCTGCGGTCGGTCATCACGTAGCCGATCTCGTGCATCGCGGTGATCAGCCCGCTCTCCCCCACGACGTACGCCGAGCCACCGGGGCGCTGGTCGTCGAGGAAGTCGGCGGTGGCCAGGGCCGAGGTGAAGATCCGGTCCTCGGGCACGTCGATGCCGCTGCCGAGCAGCCGGGCGCGCAGGTCGCGGCGGGTGTAGATCGAGTTGTTGGTGATCAGCAGGTACTTCAGCCCGCTGACCTGGAGCGCCTCGATGAACTCCGCCGCCCCCGGGATCGGGTCCTCCTCGTGGACCAGCACGCCGTCCATGTCGGTGAGCCACGTGTGGATCGGCTTGTGCTCGGTCATGCCCCCATCATTCCCGACCCGACAGCGCGGGTTGGGGCTGGGCTGTCGGGATACCCGGCTGGCCGGGTACGCCGTCACTCCTCAGGGGTTGCAACCCCTGACAAGTGAGGGAAGTGCCTTCAGAGTTTGAAGGATGGGACGCGTGGTGCAACACGTAGCATCGCGATGATGCGCGCGACCGTGGCAGTAGGGCGCTCCAGGTCGGCCCACGTGATGCGGATGCATCGCCAACCGGTGAGCTCGGCGATGTCAGACTCGCGCTTCTTCTCGCGGAGTACGACGTCCACAACCGACTCACCCTCATTGAGGAACTTGACGTACTTCTCGCGTCCATCGAACTCGAGCCAGACCTTGAGCTCCGGCCACGCGAAATCCAGCCGTGCGACAAGCCGCCCGAACACGTCCAACACTTTGAACTGAGGCTCAGGAGCCGGGACGCCGTGCTGATACATCATCCAGAACGTCCGCGACTCACCGACCGACTCGAGGCGCGGATCGGCGAGGCGGAGTACGAGGTCGGTCTTCAGCGTGTTCGGGTCGTGAGTCATCGGCGTGTACCGAGACCTGAGGTCGCCCAGCGTGGTGAGGCCTCGGTGCAGCAAGTCGTTCATCACCACAAGACTCACTTCGGAGCCACAACAGGTGGTGATGTCGAGCGCAGTACGCGTTGCTGACATGACGTCGATCCCGTGACGCACGACGATGTCCCCGTCGAGGATCCTCCCGTGATGCTGACGTACTCCAGCCTCGGAGCGACCCGCGCGAGCATCTCTACGAGCTATGTGAACGTCGTCGAGGGACATCCCCCACATGGGTGCTCCGTGAAACGGCAGCGCCGAGACGTGGCTCGGCACGACCGAGGTCTTTGCCTGCCGAACCACCGCCTGCGCCACCAGGCCGTGCCGGACCGCTGGACCCGCGGCTTGGAACGTCGGACCATCGATGTAGGCGCCTCGACGTAGTCGCTGCAGGACCCCGGCTCGCACCAGCGCAGCGAGCTCGCGGTCCGAATGCCCGCTGGCGAGCAACTCCGATCGCAGCCAGATGGGACTGTCGAGTGGCATCACGTTCTCACTCATGGGCACAGGGTTGCCTGAACGCGGGGCCTCTCGCTCGGCTCACTGCCCGCCCTGTGGACAACCGCGTGAGTTGCCGTCGGTTCACATTCCCAGGGACCTCAGGCAAGCCTCAATGCGCCCATCTGCGGAGCGCTCCTGTCACTTCTCAGGGGTTGCAACGGCTGAGAAGTGACGCGATACCCGGCTGACCGGGGATCCCGACGTTCCTCAGCGGTCGCCGAGGTCGACGATGGCGGCGACGGGGCCGCCGCCGTCGGGGCCCTGGTGGGCCGCGGAGACGGAGACGAAGACGGCCGGGTCGCCGGTGACGACGGCTGCGACGCCGCCGACCGCGGCCTTGATCTGCCGGTGCCAGTGCACGTCGGAGTCGTCGAGCATCGCGTTGCGACGCCCGCGGACGCGGCCGTCCTGGGAGACCTCGCACTTGAGGAACACGTTGACCAGCCGGCCGTCGAGGTCGGAGGAGTGCGGGCGGTCGGGGAGGTCGAGCCCGGCGGAGCGGATCGCGTCCCAGATGCCGTCGGCATCGAGGGCGTCGGTCATCACCGAGTGCCCGATCCGGTAGCGCCCACCGACTCCGGTCGCGTTGCCGACCACCACCACCTGCGCCCGGTCGAGCTCCACGCCCGACGAGCACGAGGCCACCGAGGAGAAGAGCGAGCGGTCCCGCAGGATGTCGGCGTCGTCCGGCATCGAGATCTCGCCCAGCGCCACCGCGATGCCCAGCGCCGTACCGCCGTTGGAGACGTCCATCGACGTCAGTGTGTCCTCGGTGAACACGTCGTGCCCCCGGCTCCGTGCGTCCGAGATGGTGTCGATGGTCAGCAGCGGGGTCTTCGTCTGCACGTAGTGCACATCGGCCGGGTCGGTGATCCCGGCCCGCTCCATCGCCACCTCCACCGCGGCCGCGACCTTCTCGACCATCGCCCGCCGGCCGATGTCCTCGGGCAGCAGCACGTCGCTGATCGCGAAGCCGACGGTCAGCCGCGGCTCGTCGGAGGGTACGACGTCCGCCTCCGGGACCGTGGCGAAGATCGTCGCGTGCGGACTGATCACTCCGTCGGTGCCGCCCGACCACACGATCGGGATCTGCTGGACCGCCTCCGGGTCGGCGCCCCGGGCGACCAGCGCCTCGCGGAACGCCCGGTCGGCGATGATCCGGGTGTAGTCGTTGACCCCGCCGTTCCCCTCGGTCTTCCCGATGATCGCGATCACGCGGTCGGCGTGGATGACGCCGTCGTCGATCAGCGCCGTCAGCTCCGAGGCGTCGGCGACGGAGTGGATCGGGACCTTGCGAACCTCGATGGCGGGTGGTCGTGAGGGCATGGTCGATCCTTGCACGTGGCCGGCGCTCCCTCGGACGTTGCGCCCCGGCTCCGCCGGGTCGCAACGTCCTCAGTCGGGCAGAACGACCGTGCCGACGCTGCCGACCTGGGTCACGGCGTCGACGATCCCGTCCAGGCTGGTGATCACGCCGGGCTGGTCGGTGGCCTGCACGAACCGGCACACGGCGTCGACCTTCGGCCCCATCGAGCCGCTCGCGAAGTGCCCCTGCTCGGTGTACTCCTGCATCCGTGCCAGCCCGACCCGGCCGATCGGCTCGGCCTCCGGCGTGCCGAAGCGCAGCACCGCCTGCGGCACGTCGGTGGCCACGACCAGCACGTCCGCGCCGACCATCACCCCGAGCAGCGCGGCCCCGAGGTCCTTGTCGATGACCGCCTCGACGCCGGACAGCGACCCGTCCTCACGGCGTACGACGGGGATCCCGCCGCCGCCGTTGGCGACCACCACGAAACCCGCGTCGATCAGGGCCAGCACCGCGGGCGCATCGAGGATGTCGAGCGGCTCGGGCGAGGCCACGACCCGCCGCCAGCCCTTCTCGCCGCGGTCCTCCCAGACTTCACCGTGCTCGACGAGCAGCCGGGCCTCGTCGGCGGGCAGGAAGCGCCCGATCGGCTTGGTGGGCTTGCCGAAACCCGGGTCGTGCGGGTCGACCAGCGCGCGCGTCACCACGGTCGCGGTCCGTCGTTCGACTCCCCGCGAAGCGAGCGCCGCCTCGAGCGCGTTCATCAGCACGAAGCCGAGCGTCGCCTGGGTCTGCGCGCCGCACCAGTCCAGCGGCACCGGGGGTACGACGGCCGCGGC
>JAWWPM010000173.1:0-8094 GCA_033854915.1 Nocardioidaceae bacterium | reverse complement strand
CCCGGTGGGCCGGGTATCCCGACGCGCGCTGGCGCAACCGTCAGCCGGCGAGGGCCTTCTGGCGGGCCCGGTTGCGGACCTCGCTGCCCACCACGATCAGCACCGAGACGATCAGCATCATCGTGCCGACGACGTTGATCTGCATCGGGACCGTCTTGCGGGCCACGCCCCAGACGTACATCGGGAACGTCGTGGTGGTGCCGGCGTTGAGGTTGGTGATGATGAAGTCGTCGAAGGACAGCGAGAAGCTCAGCAGCGCGGCCCCGAGGATGCCGGGGAACACCAGCGGGAAGGTGACCTTCCAGAAGGTCTGCCCCGGCGTTGCGTAGAGGTCCATCGCCGCCTGCTCGAGCGTGTCGCTCATCCCGGCCAGTCGCGAGCGCACGGTGACGACCACGAACGACAGGCAGAACATGATGTGGGCGATCAGGATCGTCCAGAAGCCCAGCTGCCCGGCGAAGCCCGCCGCGACGAACAATGCCAGCAGCGAGGAGCCCATCACGATCTCGGGGGCGGCCATCGGCAGGAAGACCAGCACGTTGGTCGCCGAGCGCCCGGCGAAGTCGTGCCGGACCAGCGCGAAGGCCGCCAGGGTGCCCAGGATCGTGGCCCCGATGGTCGCCAGCAGGCCGATCTCGATGCTGAGCTTGAGCCCGTGGCACATGCCCTCGGCAGCGCACGGGTGCATCCAGTTGTCCCACGTGAAGGAGTAGAACTTGTAGATCTTCGACTGCTCGCTGGGGAGCTTGTTGAAGCTCATCATCACGACCACGGCGATCGGGAAGAACGTGTAGACCAGGACCAGGATGCCGAGGATCAGCACCATCCGGCTGCGCAACCACCTCACAGGAGGTCCTCCGTCCCTGCGCGCTTCACGTAGAACAGGACCATCGCCACGATCATCACCATCAAGATCACCGACAGCGCCCCGGCGGCCGGATAGTCGTTGGCCTCGGTGAACAGCGCCTGGATCGTGTTGCCGATCATCCGGGTCTGGGTGCTGCCCAGCAGCTGGTCGTTGATGTAGTCACCGACGGCCGGGATGAACGTCAGCAGCGTGCCCGACACGACGCCCGGCAGCGAGAGCGGCCAGGTGACCTTGAAGAACCCGACCACCGGGTTGGCGTAGAGGTCGTTGCCGGCCTCGATCAGCCGGTAGTCGATCTTGTCGATGCTGGCGAACAACGGCAGGACCATGAACGGCAGGAAGTTGTAGGTCAGACCCATCACGACGGCGAACGGCGTGTAGAGCAGGTGGCCGTTCGGGCCCAGGATGTGCAGGAACTGCAGGCTGTTCACCACCACGCCGTCGTCGGCCAGGATCAGCTTCCACGACAGCGTGCGGATCAGGAAGCTGGTGAAGAACGGCGCGATCACCAGCACGAGCATGAGGTTCTTCCAGCGGCCCGCCTTGAACGCGATGGCATAGGCCAGCACGTAGCCCAGGATCAGGCACTGCAGGGTGGCGATCCCGCCGTACATCAGGGAGCGCACCATCTGCGGCCAGTAGTCCTGGATGACGGTGGAGAAGTTGCTCCACTGGTAGACCATCGAGTAGCCACGGAAGTCCGACCCGTCGGCGTTGAACAGGCTGGTCGCGATCAGCGAGTAGAACGGGATCAGGAAGAACAGCAGCAGCCAGACGAACGCCGGCGCCAGCAGGACGTAGCCGACCACGCCCTTCTTACGGACTGTCTCGCTCATCAGTCATCTTCCAGCTGCGAGCCGGCCGAGGCGTCCTGGTCGTGGTCGAGGAGGAAGGCGTACTCGGGACGCCAGGACAGCTCGACCTTGTCGCCGTGCCGGAAGATCCGGCGGCGTCCGGTGTTCTGCTCGAAGACCTGGAGCTCCTGGCCCCACGGCATCCGCACGAGGTACTGCGTGCTGACGCCGACGAAGCTGACGTCGGTGACCACGCCTCCCGGGATCGTGTTGCCGGGCGCGTCGAGCGCCTCGCCCACGTCGCCGATCAGCACCTTCTCGGGCCGGATCCCGACCCAGCCCTTGTCGCCCTCGGCATGGGTGCGCGCCTGCGGCACCGAGATGGCGATGCCGTGCATGTCGACCGTGGTCAGGTCACCGTCGCGGCTCTGGATCGTGCCCTCGATCAGGTTGGACTGACCGAGGAAGTTCGCCACGAACGTCGTCCGCGGGTTCTCGTAGAGCTCGTCCGGTGCGCCCATCTGCTCGATCACGCCCGCGTTCATCACCGCGACCGTGTCGGCCATCGTCATGGCCTCCTCCTGGTCGTGGGTGACGTGGATGAAGGTGGTCTCGACCTCGTCCTGGATGCGCTTGAGCTCGATCTGCATCTGGCGGCGGAGCTTCAGGTCGAGCGCACCGAGCGGCTCGTCGAGGAGGAGCACCTCGGGCTTGTTGATCAGTGCCCGGGCCAGGGCCACCCGCTGCTGCTGGCCACCGGAGAGCTGGGCCGGCTTCTTGCGCGCCTGGCTGGTCAGCTCCACCAGGTCGAGCATCGCGTTCACCTCGGCGTCGACATCCCCGGTCTTGCGGCGGCGCGGCCCGAAGGCGACGTTCTCGAAGATGTCGAGGTGCGGGAACAGCGCGTAGTTCTGGAAGACGGTGTTCACCGGCCGGCGGTAGGGCTTCTCGAAGGTGATGTCCCGCTCGCCCAACCGGATCGTGCCGGAGGTCGGGGTCTCGAGCCCGGCCACCATCCGCAGGGTGGTGGTCTTGCCACAGCCCGAGGGACCCAGCAGTGCGAAGAACGAGCCGCTCGGTACGTCGAGGTCCAGGGAGTCGACGGCCTTGAAGGTCCCGAAGTCCTTGGTCAGCTCGCGCAGCTCGAGGCCGGCGTTGGCCTCCCCCGCCGGGGGTGCCTCGGTGGTCTCAGCCGGAAGTGACATTCGTCCAGTCCTTTTCGTATTGGATCTCCTGCTGGTCGTTCAACGGCATGAACCCCCAGGTGGTCGACAGCATCTTGTCGTCGGGGAAGATCAGCGGGCTCTTCGCCGCCGGCTTGTCGAGCTTCAACATCTCCTCCTGGGCGCCCTGCACGGGACAGATGTAGTAGTTCCAGTCGGCGAGCTTCGCCGCGACGACGGGGTCGTAGTAGTAGTCGATCCAGGCCTCGGCGTTGAGCTCGTGCTGGGCGAGGTTGGGGACCAGCATGTTGTCCGCCCAGAGCGCGAGCCCCTCCTCGGGCGTGACGAAATGGATGTCGGGGTTGTCCTGCTGGGCGATGATCACGTCGCCGGACCACGCCTCGCAGGCCAGGGTGTTCCCGGAGGCGAGGTCGTTGAGGTAGTCGTTGCCGTTGAACGAGCGCACCTGGCCGTCGGAGACGGCCTTGTGCAGCGAGTCGATCGCGTTCTGCCACTGGCTGTCGGTGAACTTGTCCGGCTGCGCCCCGACCGTGCGCAGCATGAACCCCATCGTGTCGCGCATCTCGGTGAGGAGCGTGACCTTGCCCTTGAGGTCCGAGCGGGTCATCAGCTCGGTGAAGCTCTTGACCTCCTTGGTCTTCGAGGCGTTGTAGGCGATGCCGGTCAGGCCGCTCTGCCACGGTGCGTGGTAGGTCTCCTTGGGGTCCCAGTCCTTGCCCTGCAGGCGGGGGATGAGGTTCTTGTGGAGGTTGGGCACCTTGCTGGCGTCGAGGGGCTGGACCCAGCCCAGGCCGATCATCCGGGCAGCCATCCAGTCGGTGAGGACCATGATGTCGCGCTGGACGGGCTGGCACGCGCCGAGCTGGTTCTTGACCTTGGCGTAGAACTCGTTGTTGTCGTTGACGTCGTCGTTGTACGTCACCGAGATGCCGGTCTGCTGCTCGAAGGTCGACAGGGTCGAGCCCGCCTTGTGCGGCGGGTCGATGTAGGCCGGCCAGTTGGAGACGACGAGCCTCTTGTCGGTCGCCGACACGTCCTTCGTCGTACAGAGGGCGGGATCCTGCTGCGCACCGCCGACCCCGAAGAAGGGGAGCTTGAGAGCCGCCAGGCTGGCGCCCGCGAAGGCTGCTCCCCCCACGCCTCGGACAACCGCACGACGAGAGATGCCCCCGGGTCCGCCTGCCATGTGCACTCCTTGCTGCCGAATTGGTTCGGATCGTGTCATGCGGAGGGGTGCGGGACAAGTGATTCCGTGTGTCTTTTGCCTCGACACGACGAAATCCTGTGGTCACACGGTGCTGGACCCGCACTCATGCGCCTGCCAGCATAGGTGTCCATGACGAAGAAGCAGCCTCGGGCAGCCCTCGACGATGTATCCAAAGCCATCATCGAGCAGCTGCAGCAGGACGGCCGCCGCTCCTACGCCGCGATCGGCAAGGTGGTCGGGCTGAGCGAGGCCGCTGTCCGCCAGCGGGTCCAACGGCTCATCGACGGCGGCGTGATGCAGGTCGTCGCCGTCACCGACCCGCTCGAGCTCGGGTTCGCGCGGCAGGCCATGGTCGGAGTCCGTGTCAACGGACCCATGGAACCGGTGGCCGATGCCCTCGCCGACCTCGACGAGGTGGACTACGTCGTGATCACCGCCGGGTCCTACGACCTGCTGGTCGAGGTGGTGTGCGAGAGCGACGAGCACCTGCTCGAGGTGATCTCCTCGAAGATCCGGCGGATCAGCGGCGTGGTCGGGACCGAGACATTCATGTACCTCAAGCTGCGCAAGCAGACCTACTCGTGGGGTGTGCGCTGAGCACCGATCTCCGCTCCCTGTCTCTCTGGCACGAGACCACCCCCGGCGACGACTGGACACCGCGGCCACCGCTGCCCGGTGACCGCGAGGCCGACGTCGCGATCGTCGGTGCCGGCTTCACCGGCCTGTGGACCGCGCTCTACCTCGCCCGGGCCGACCCGAGCCTGCGGATCGCGGTGGTGGAGGCGCAGACCGCAGGCTTCGGCGCCAGCGGCCGCAACGGTGGCTGGTGCTCCGCGCTCTTCCCCTCCTCACTCGACTCGCTGGCCCGCCGGTCGTCGCGGAGCGCGGCGCTGGCGCAGTACGCCGCGATGCGGCACAGCGTGGACGAGGTGATGCTCGCAGCGGGCGCCGAGGAGATCGACGCCCAGATGGCCAAGGGCGGCACCATCGCCCTGGCCCGCAGCGGACCGCAGCTGGCGCGCGCCGAGGCCGAGGTGGAGCACGCCCGCAGCTGGGGCCTGGGCGAGGAGCAGGTCCGGCTGCTCAGCGAGACCGAGGCCACGGCCGTGCTGGGCGCCACCCGGGTGCGGGGCGCGACGTACACACCCGACTGTGCTGCCATCCACCCCGGCCGCCTGGTGCGCGGCCTCGCCACGGCCGTCGAACGCCGTGGGGTCACGATCTATGAGCAGACCCCGGCCACCGAGATCGCACCCAGCCGGGTCGAGACCCGGCACGGCACGCTGCGGGCCGAGCACGTCATCCGGGCCACCGAGGGCTACACCCGGACCCTGGCCGGGCAACGCCGTCGCCTCGTGCCGGTCTACTCGCTGATCATCGCCACCGAGCCGCTGCCCGAGTCCGTCTGGGAGCAGATCGGGCTGCGGCGGCGCGAGACGTTCAACGACCACCGGCACCTGATCATCTACGGCCAGCGCACCGCCGACGACCGCCTGGTCTTCGGCGGCCGCGGTGCGCCGTACCACTTCGGCTCGCGGATCCGGCCGGGCTTCGACCGCAACGAGGGCGTCTTCGCGGCCCTGCACGCCACCCTGGTCGACCTGGTCCCGACCGTGGCGCCGGCCAAGGTGACCCACGCCTGGGGTGGTGCGCTCGGCATCGCCCGTGACTGGACCGCCTCGGTGGGCCTGGACCGGACGACCGGGCTGGGCTGGGCAGGGGGCTACGTCGGCGACGGCGTGAGCACCACCAACCTCGCCGGGCGCACGCTGGCCGACCTCGTCCTCGGTCGCGACACCGAGCTGACCCACCTGCCGTGGGTCGACCACCACTCGCGGTCGTGGGAGCCCGAGCCGCTGCGCTGGCTCGGCATCAACGCCGGACTGCGGGCGATGACCTGGGCCGACCAGGAGGAGACCCGCACCGGCCGCGAGAGCCGGATCGCCAAGGTCGTCGCGCCGCTGATCGGCTGAGGATCGCCCAACGGTCAGAGCCCGTTGGCGCTGGTCTCGGCCGGCCGGACGGACTGCTCGAGCCAGGCCGCGAACAGCGGCTGCAGGCCGGGGCCGTCGATCCGGGTCGCCAGGGCCTCGAAGGCCGCGGTGGTGCCGTGCCCGTGCCGGTGCCGGGCGACCCAGATCCGCAGCAGGTGAGCGAAGTCGTGGTGGCCCATCCGCTCGCGCAGTGCCGCCAGCGTCATCGCGCCGCGCTGGTAGACCGGGAAGTCGAACAGGTGGTTCGCGCCGGGGTCGGAGATCCGGAGCGCCCAGAGCGCGCTGCCCGGGCCGTTCGCGGCGTAGGTCTCGTGCAGCCAGCGGCGCGTGGTGGGGCCGCCGTGGTCCTCGTTCCACAGGGCCTGCATGAACGTCGCGAAGCCCTCGTTGAGCCAGATGTCGCGCCAGTGGCTCACCGAGACCGAGTCGCCGAACCACTGGTGCGCCAGCTCGTGCACCATCAAGGTGTTGGACGCCTCGATCGGGTAGGTCGGTCGGGTCTGGGTCTCCAGCGAGAAGCCCGGGTTGAGCTCGGTGATCACACCGCCGGTCCGGGCGAAGGGGTACGGCCCGAGCTGCCGACTGAGCCAGCCCACGATCTCGGGCGTGCGGAGCAGCCCCTGGAGCGCGGCACGGCGGTGCGCGCGCGGCAGCTGCCGCGACACCGCGACGTACCACGGCAGCCCGTGGTGGACGCCGTGCCGGACCACGAACCGGCCGGCGGCGAAGAACGCGAGGTAGGTCGCCATCTGCCCCCCGCCGCTCCAGTGGTACGTCGTGTGGTCACCGTGGCGGCGTACCCCGGCCAGGTGGCCGTTGGCGATCACCCGGTCGGCGCGCGGGACCGTCAGGTGGAGGTCCATGCGTGCCTTGTCGAGCGGATGGTCGTTGGAGGGGAACCACCACGGCGCCATGTGCGGCTCGTTGACGGCAACCACCTCGGCGTCGTCGGCGACCCAGTTGCGCTCACCGGCATAGCCGAAGCGATCAGGGTGGCCGGAGTAGGCGATCCGGACGCGCACCGTGGCGCCGGCGGCGACCGGGCGACCGGGACTGATCACCAGCTCGTGGCCGTCGGGCTGGTCGAACGCCGCCCTCTTCGTCGACCGGCCGGTCGACAGGCGCACCGACGAGACCGGCAGCAGGAAGTCGAGGTCGAAGGAGCGGAGACGGGCCGTGGTGCGCAGGGTGACGGTGGTCCAGCCGCGGATCCGCTGGTCGGAGAAGCGATAGCCGTCGTGCACGTCGTACGACAGGACGTCGATGCCGCCGTTGCCGTCGAGGGGGAAGTACGGGTCGCCGATGCCGGTCGCGCCGGCGACCGCGCCGGATGGCGACGCCGGGGTGGAGGCGACCGTCGGGGCGGCCCCGCCGATGACAACGACGAGTGCGGCCGCTGCGGCGGCCCGACGAGTCAGCCAGGGGGTCAACACGACGACAACCTAGTGGGAGAGCCCAGGCAATTGCGTTGCGGAGCCCCGGGCCCGGATGTCACACTCGTGCACGCCCGGTGATCTCCGGTGCCCGATGAGAGGAGACGTGACATGACCATCACTGTCCTCGGCCTGTCCGCAGACCGTCCCTCTCACCTCTGGAGCACCTTCACCGATGACATCGGAGCACATCCCGAACGCTGAGGCGTTCGACAGCTTTCTCACCGACACCTACACCCGCGTCGATCCACTGAGCGGCGTCGATCCGTCGTTCGTCTTCGACTTCCACGAGTACGACGACCTCGACGACGGCCAGCGCTGGTCCACGTGGCTCTCCGTCGAGCCGTTGAGCCGCGGACCCGAGCCGCGCCCGGACTGGCTGGTGACCTCGCAGGGGGCCATCGACACCGAGCTGGGCATCCTCAAGACCGGCAAGGAGGCCGACGTCTTCCTTCTCGAACGCGCCGACCCGCTCGAGCCGGAACGTGGCGTCGTGATGGCGGCCAAGCGCTACCGAGCACCCGAGCACAGCTCCTTCCACCGCTCGGCCTCCTACACCGAGGGGCGCTCGATGAAGCGCTCCCGCGACGAGCGCGCTCTCAAGCGCAAGAGCA
>JAWWPM010000172.1:0-6102 GCA_033854915.1 Nocardioidaceae bacterium | reverse complement strand
CTCGAGGCCGAGGTCGCCAACGTCGCCGGTGCACCGCCGGAGTGGCTGACCGAGGGCGCGCAGGTCACCGCCCAGGTCTCACCTCAGGCGCTGCGGCTGCTGACCGCCTGAGGTCAGGCCCGCGCGCGCACGACCCACGCGGTCGCAGGCTGGTCGAACGGTGGCTTCGGCAGCAGCGCCGTGCAGCGCTCGCGCAGGTGCTGACGGTGCTCCTCGCCGAGGGTGCCCACGTAGGCGCCGAGCGGCCCGACACCGAGCAGGTACGGCGCCCACCACTCGTCGTACGACGCGAAGCGGACGTGCACGGTCAGGGCCGACGACTCCACGTCACCGAGCCCTGCGTCGGTGGCCAGCGAGGTGAGGTGCCCCTCGCTGGTGCCGGGGAGCGCACCCTCGTGCGGCGCGGCCGGGTCGATGTCGGACGCCGCCTGCCAGAACAGCGACAACGGTGAGCCGCCCCCGGCGTGGTCCCACACGGTCGCCCCGACGACCCCGCCCGGCCGGGTGACCCGCCCCATCTCGCGCAGGCCCCCGACCGGGTCGGTCATGAAGTGCACCACCAGGCCGGCCAGGGCCGCGTCGAACGTGCCGTCGTCGTAGGGCAGCGCCTCGGCCGCGCCCTGCCGCACGTCGAGCCCGGGGAAACGTGCCCGGGTGGCCTCGACGAACGGTGGCGACGGGTCGATCGCCGCCACCGGGCCGGCCTCCGGGCGCTCCACGAGCAGCTGCGTGAGCACCCCCGGCCCGCAGCCGACGTCGAGCACTCGGCCGCCGTCCGGCAGGGCGACGTAGGCCAGGAACTCGTGCGCCAGCGGCTCGGAGAAGCGGCCCATGAACGAGAAGTAGGACTCGGCCGGGACCTCGAAGCTCATGGGCCACAGTGTGGACCCGCGTGTGCGGACCTGTCAGTGCGACTCGAACCAGGGGTCGTGGAGGTCGTAGAACCTCGCCCCGGCCATCATCGACTCCAGTTCGGCTCGCACCTCAGGTGGTGGCTCCATCTGTTCGCCCGTACGCGCGCTGGCCTCGTCACGGAACGCGATCGTCTCGGTGAAGGTGCCGTCCGCCTCGATGGCCACCGATCCACCGATGATGTCGGGCCGCATCTCGTGCAGCGTTGTGGTGTCGGCCAGCATCGCCTTGATCCGACCGGGGTCCTCGGTGCGTCCCCGGATGACCTGGACGAAGCCGGCATCGTCGGAGCCCCCGTCCATGAACAGCATGACGTCGTCGCAGTCATGGAACTCCACCGGCCCGTCCATGAGCGCCATCATCTGCTCAGCCCAGGCGGCCTGCTCCGGGCGCCCGGAGTTGGCCATCGCCGCCTCCCGTGACTCGAAGCGGACCACGCCGATGAACTCGTCGTCGTCGGTGAATCCGTAGGTGCCGCCGAGCCAGCCCTCCGCACCATCACTCAGCTCCTCGCGCCAGCTCCTGGCCATCGCCCGGAGTTCGTCGGGGCGGTTGCACTTTCCCTGGATGATCTGGATGAACACAGCATGGCCTCCTGTCGTGCAGGCCATCTCGGAATGAGGTGGTCTTGCGTTCGCAGCCGACGCTATTCCTCCGGGTGTGAAAGGGCCAGACCCCCGAGCGAGCGACTCAGGACTTGCGGGCCACCCGGCGCCGCGGAGCAACCAGGCCGAGCTCCTTGTGGGCGACACCCAGGACGATCGCGCGAGCCCGGTCGACGTTGACGACCGGGTCGTCGAGGGCGACCTGCACGACCAGCCCGTCGAGCAAGGAGCCCCACATGATCGCGAACGTCTCGACGTCGAGCGGCTCGATCTCGCCGGCGTCGACCCCGGCCTGGATCACGCGCATGATCAGGTCACGCCACTGGGCGTCGAGCTCGGCGCGGTCCTTCTTCACCTCGGGGTGGCGGAAGGCCTGCGCCCACAGGTCGAACCACAGGCCCCAGTCGCCGGTGAGCGCGGTCTGCTTGTCGGGCACGAGGGTCCACTCGACCAGGATCTGGAGGCGGTCGCGCAGCTTGGTCGTGGTCCGCAGCATCTCTTCGGTGGCGGTGTAGAACGACCGCTCGGACCAGCGCAGGGCCTCGGTCAGGAGGCTGTCCTTGGTGCCGAAGTAGTAGATGACCAGAGCCGGGCTCGCACCCACGCGCTCGGCCACGTCGGCGATCCGGGTGTCGCTGAAACCGCGCTCCGCGATGAGCGTGGCGGCCGCCGCGAGCATCTGGTCACGGCGTACGTCGGCGACGGCGTCGCCCGTCTCACGCGCGGCCATGGGCTCCCCTGCTCATCGTCGTCAGCTTGTGGAGGCACGCTAGCACGCCATAGACTGAACAGTCAGTCAGGATCCTCGAGGACGGCGGGCACCATGACGAACACCTACGACGCGATCGTCGTCGGGGGCGGGCACAACGGTCTGGTCGCGGCGGCGTACCTCGCCCGGGCCGGACTCTCCACGGTCGTCCTCGAGCGCCGTACGACGACCGGCGGCGCGGCCACCACCGAGCAGCCCTGGCCCGACCTGCCCGGCGTCTCGGTGACCCGGCTGTCCTACGTGATGAGCCTGATGCCGCCGACCATCCTGGCGGACCTGCAGCTCGAGCGGCACGGCTACAAGGTGCACCCGATGGGGCCGTATTACCAGGCGTTCCCCGAGGGCGGGTCGCTGACGATCCACGAGGACGACCCGGCCCGCACCCGCGAGCAGATCGCGAAGTGGTCGAGCAAGGACGCGCGGGCCTGGGAGGGCTGGAACGCCTGGCTCGAGGGCGTGGCCGACGTGATGGCTCCCCTGCTGATGACAGTGCCGCCCACGATCGGCTCCCACGCCCCGTCGGACGTGGCCGCGCTCGCGAAGCTGGTCTGGCGCAACCGCGGCGTCGACGCGCGGACCGTGGCCGACGTGACCCGGCTGATGACGATGAGCATCGCCGACCTGCTCGACGACTGGTTCGAGTCGCCGCAGCTCAAGGGCGCACTGGCCGTCAACGGCGTGATCGGGACCTGGGCCGGCCCCTACGAGCCGGGTACGGCGTACGTCATGGCGCACCACTCGATCGGCGACGTCGGGGACGGCCAGCTCGGCTCCTGGGGCTACCCCGAAGGCGGGATGGGCGCCGTGGCCGCGGCGATCCGGCGCAGTGCGGAGTCGTTCGGGGCCGAGGTCCGCACCTGCGCGGCCGTCGACTCGCTGCTGGTACGCGACGGCCGCGTCGAGGGGGCCGTGCTCGAGGGCGGCGAGGAGCTGCGCGCCCCAGTGGTCGTGACCAGCCTGCACCCGAAGCTCGCGTTCCTGCGGCACGTCGGTGCCGCTCACCTGCCCGACGACTTCGTTCGCGACATCGAGCGCTGGCGCTCGCGCAGCGGCGTGGTCAAGGTCAACCTGGCGATCGACCGGCTGCCGTCGTTCACCGCCGACCCGACCGACGGCCAGGCCGAGCACCACACCGGGTCGGTGGAGATGGCGCCGACGATGGACTTCATCGAGCGGGCGTTCCTCGACGCCCGCGACGGGCGACCCGCGCTCGCGCCGTTCAGCGACGGCGTGATCCCGACGACGCTGGATGGCACGCTCAACCCGGACGGTCCGCACATCTTCTCGATGTTCACCCAGTGGGTGCCGTCGGACTGGAACGAGGAGCCGCACACCGAGGAGCTCGATGCCTACGCCGACCGGCTGATCGACCTGTACGACGAGGTGGCGCCCGGCTTCCGTGACTCGGTGATCGCCCGCGACGTGGTCGGACCGCACGAGATGGAGACGGAGTACGGGCTGATCGGCGGCAACATCTTCCATGGCGAGCTGTCGGTCGAGCAGCTCTTCCACCTGCGACCGGCGCCGGGGTACGCCGACTACCGCACGCCGGTGGACGGTCTCTACTACGCGTCCTCGGCGACCCATGCCGGCGGTGGCGTCTGCGGCATCCCCGGCATGCAGGCCGCGCGGGCGGCGCTGCACGACGCGAGGACCGCGCGACGCTCGGCCGGTCGTGTGGTCGGCCGCCTGATCGGTCGTCCCGGTCGGTGACGCCCGAGGCTCCGTCCCGGCTGCGGACGATGATGTCCGCGCGCTCGGTCGCCGTCGTCGGCGCCAGCGAGCGCCCCGACTCGTTCGGCTGGCGGGTGACCACCGAGGTGCTGCGGAGCCCCGGGCTCGAGCGGGTGCACCTGGTCAACCCAGGACGCACCTCGGTGCTCGGTCACCCGTGTGTGCCGTCGCTGGCCGAGGTGCCGGAGCCGGTCGACCTGGTGCTGCTCGGCATCCCGGACGCGGCGCTGGTGCCCGCCCTCGGGCAGGCCGCGGCCCGCGGTGACGCCGGCGCGGTGGTCTACGGGCCGGCGTACGGGCTGCATGACGAGGTGGTCGCCGCGGCCGGTGAGATGGCGGTCATCGGCGGCGGCTGCATGGGGTTCGTCGACACCACGACCGGGGTGCGCGCGATCGGCTACTTGGAGCGCGACCCGCTGCCGACCGGCTCGATCGCGCTGGTCACGCACTCGGGCTCGGTGTTCTCCGCGCTGCTGCGCACGCATCGCCGGCTGGAGTACTCCGTGGCCGTGTCCTCGGGCCAGGAGCTGGTCACCACCACGGCCGACCACCTCGCCTACGCGCTCTCGCTGCCGCAGACCCGGGTGGTCGGGCTGGTGCTCGAGACGATGCGGGACGCGCCGCGGCTCGCGGCCTGTCTGGCGGAGGCCGCCGAGCGCGACCTCCCGGTCTGCGCGTTGACCGTCGGCTCCTCGGTGCGCGGGCAGGCGTTGGTGGACGCGCACTCGGGCGCGATCGCGGGCTCGGACGCCGGGTGGGAGGCGCTCTTCACGGCGTACGGCGTGCACCGCTGCCACGACCTCGCCGACCTGACCGACAGCCTGGAGCTGTTCTCGGTCGGGCGCCGTCGGCTCGCGTCGTCGGGGCGTGGGCTGGCGACGGCACACGACTCCGGCGCCGAGCGCGTGCTCGTCGCCGACGTCGCGGAGCGGCTCGGTGTGCCGTTCGCGCCGCTCGGTGCGACGACCGTCGAGCGGCTCTCGTCGCTGCTCGACCCGGGGCTCGAGCCGACGAACCCCCTCGACGTGTGGGGCAACGGCGCGGACAGCGAGCGGCTGTTCGTGGAGTGTCTCTCGGCGCTGGCCGACGACCCCGAGGTCGGGGCGGTGGCGCTGGCGGTGGACCTGGTGGAGGAGTACGACGGCGACGAGTCGTTCCCGCGGGCGCTGACGACGCTGCTCGAGTTGACCCCGAAGCCGGTCGTGGTGCTGGCCAACCTTGCCTCGGCCGTCGACCGGGTGGCGGCGGGACGGCTGCGCGAGGCAGGGGTGCCGGTGCTGGAGGGCACGACATCCGGGCTGCGCGCCCTCGGCCACCTGCTGGCACCCGGGCCACGGGTGCGGCCGGAGGTCGCCCCGGACGAGGCGCGGGCGGCGCGGTGGTCGGCGCGTGCGCTCGACGACTGGCCGGCGCTGCTGGCTGACTACGGCATCGACGTGGCCGGCGGGGTGGTCGTGACCGGTTCCGACGAGGCGGCGCGGGTGGCCGGCGACATCGGGCTGCCGGTGGTGCTGAAGACCGCGGAGGACTCCGTTCACCACAAGACCGAGGTGGACGGCGTACGCCTCGGCCTCGCCGACCTCGACGCCGTGCGCGCGGCGTACGACGACCTGGCGGGCCGACTCGGCGCGCGGGTCGTCGTCCAGCCGCTGCTGGCCGGGGTGGAGGTGGCGCTCGGCATCGTCCGCGACCCGCTGCTCGGACCCCTGGTGGTCGTCTCCGCGGGCGGGACGCTGGTGGAGCTGATGGGCGAACGCGCCGTGGCCCTGCCGCCCCTCGACCGCGACGCGGCGCTCGACCTGCTGCGCGGGCTGCGGCTGTGGCGGGTGCTCGAGGGCTACCGCGGCGCTCCCCCGGCCGCGGTGGACGCGCTGGTGTCCGCGATCGTCGCGCTCGGCCGGCTGGCGGCGGAGCTGGGCGACCGGCTCGCGGGTCTCGACCTCAACCCGGTGATCGTCGGGCCCTTCGGCGGCGGCGCCACCGTCGTCGACGCCCTGGTCCTGGAGCGCTGACCCGGCAGAAGTACACGTCGTACAACGCTGACCCGGCAGAAGTGCACGCGTGCACTTGTGACGGGTGGGC
>JAWWPM010000171.1:0-22657 GCA_033854915.1 Nocardioidaceae bacterium | reverse complement strand
CGGGCGGCGTACAGCGACCAGGCGGCGCCGGCGTTGCCGTTCGTCGGCATCGCCACGGCCCGCACGCCGAGCTCGCGGGCCCGCGAGACGCCGACCGCTGCGCCGCGCGCCTTGAACGTGCCGGTCGGGATCAGCCCCTCGTCCTTCATCAGCAACCCCGGCACGCCGATCGCCGCGCCGTACGTCGGCAGCGGGAGCAGCGGGGTCATGCCCTCGCCCAGGGTGGTGACGTGCGCGGGATCGCGCACCGGAAGCACCTCGTGGTAGCGCCACAGGTCGGGTGGCCGGCTCGCGATCAGCTCGGGGGTGAGGTGTGCGCGCACCGCCTCGAGGTCGTAGCGCGCCAGCAGCGGCGCCCCGACCTTGCTCAGGCCCTGCACCTGGTCGGCGTCGTAGGAGTCGCCGGTGCGGGAGCACTCGAGATGGGAGAGGAACGAGTAGGGCACGCCCTCGAAACTAACAGCGCTCAGTGGCCGTGACCGCCGCCTCCTCCTCCGGCGCGACCGTCGCATCAAGCCCCCCGAGGCCCGCCCGCCCGCCGGCCCGGCGTTGCGGGCTCATTGTGCCGGACGCAGCGACCGGATCAGGTCGGGTCCCCGAAGACGTCGCTGCGGCCGTCGTCCCAGATCACCAGGCCGCGGCGTCCGATGCGACCGCGGAGCCAGGCCAGGGCCTCGGGCCCGAGGGCGTACGCCGCGGTGGCGTCGAGGTCGGCCCAGGTGAGGTCGTCGGCGAGCACGGTCACCGACGCGACCGCCGCGGGGGCCGCGCCGGTGCGCGCGTCGACCACGTGCTGTCCGCGGTGCGCGTGACCGGAGGTCGCGACGGCGCCATGGCGCACCTCGACGGTCGCCGCGAGCGTGCTCGGGTCGTGCGGGTCCTCGATCCCGATCCGCCAGGCGGGCCGGGTGTCGTCGGCGACGTGGCAGACCATGTCGCCGCCCGCCGACAGGCAGTAGTCGGTGTCGGGCAGGTCGGCGAAGGCCACGGCCGCCCGCTGGACCGCCCAGCCCTTGACGACGCCGTCGGGGTCGAGGCGCGACGTGCCGTCGGCGCCCACACGTCGTACGTCGAACGCGCCGCCGGACTCGAGCCGGGCCCGCTCTCCGAGGTCGAGCACCTCCCGCACCTCGGGCGGACCGTCGTCGGCGGTGACCTCGCCCCGGTTGAGCCGGGAGAGGAACGAGTCGTCGCGGTAGGTGCTGAAGGTGGCGTCGACGACCCGCAGGCTGTCCAGGCAGCGCCGCCACGCGTCGTGCGCCGCCTCGTCGTCGACGTGGCGTCCGCGCAGGGCGAGGCTGATCGGCATCCCCATGAGGTGCTCGACGTAGCGGTGCAGGGGTACGACGGGTTGGTCCACCGTCACAGGTTGGCCTGGTCGAGGGCGCTCTGCAGCGACTGGAGGTAGCCGGTGCTGGTGTAGGTCGCGCCGCTGACCATGTCGACGTGGGCCCCCTGGGTGGAGATCGTCTGCTGGATCAGCCGCGGGAACGCGTAGTTGGCGATCTGGAGGTCGAGCGAGTTGCCGTTGGGGTACTGCAGCACGCCGACCTTGGTGATCTGGCCGCCGGCGATCGTCAGCCGGATCTGCACCGGCCCCCAGCGGGTCTGGGCGACCGCACCGGTCACCGTGCTGGCCGCGGTCTGCGGCTGCGAGCTCGGGCTGGCCGGGCTGCTGGGACTGCTCGGGTTGCTGGGACTGCTCGGGTTGCCGGAGTTGTTCCCCGAGTTGCCGTCCGAGCTGCCGGAGCTGTTGCCCGAGCCCGAGGTGCTGTCGGCGCCGTTGCCCGACGTCGTGCCCGAGGTCGACGTCGTACCAGCGAGGCCGCCGGAGAACGCGGCGGCGCTGCCGCCGATGCTCGAGCCGCGCTGCGAGGCGTCGAAGCCGAAGAGCAGGACCGCCGCGGAGATCGTGCTCAGGATCCAGAAGGAGATGCGTCTCACGGTCTCACCAGCCGAACGTCTCGAGATGGAGCCGGTCCTCGGGGAGGCCGGCGCGGAGCAGGGTGGTCCGGACCAGCGAGGTCCAGACCTCGGGGCCGCACACGAAGACGTCGCGCTCGGCGATGTCGGGCACCCAGTGGCGCAGCGCGTGGAGGTCGTCGACGCGGTCGTCGACGCCCACCGGCAGCCACGAGCCGTCGTGCCGCCGGTGCCCGGGCAGGTCCAGCACGTTCACGCCGTACTCACGACCGAGGGCGGCGAACTCGTCGAGGAAGAGCGGCTCGCTGGTCCAGCGGTGCAGCACCACACAGGTGCCGGGGCCGGGTCGCAGGCCCTCGGCGAGCGCGCGGAGCGGGGTGATGCCGACGCCGGCGCCGATCAGCGCGACGCCGCGCCGCGAGCGGGCGCGGGGGCTGAGTCGGCCGTAGGGCCCCTCGAAGAGGACCCGCGTGCCCGGCTCGAGCCAGGACGCACCCTCGCTGCCGTCGCCGACCGACTGCACGGTGATGCGCAGGCTACGACCGTCGGGGGCAGCAGAGAGGGAGTAGGGGTTGGCTCGGGTCCAGCCGGGGCCGGCCAGGAAGCGCCAGTTGAAGAACTGTCCGGCCTCCGCGCGCATCCGGTCGAGACGGTGGCCGGTCAGGTGGACCGACACGATGTCGTCGGTCTCGCGCACCACCGAGCTGACCCGGAGCCGATGCCGCAGGTTGCGCAGGACGGGCAGCCCGAGCCGCCAGACCAGGACCGAGCCGGCCGCGACCGCCCAAGCCGTCCACCAGAAGAAGGTCCGGCCCGGCGAGGCGAGGAACTGCTGGCCGGTCCAGAGCTGGTGCGGCAGCGCGAGCCCGACGCCGACGTAGGCGTAGAGGTGCAACAGGTGCCACGACTCGTAGCGCAACCGACGGCGGGCGGCCTTGATGCTGGTGACCACGACCATCAGCAGGGCGACGGTGCCGCCGGTGGCCAGCAGCATGCCGGGGTACTGCGTGATGAGCTGCCACAGCGTCGACGGCGTCTGCCGGGCCTGCCCGGCGGCGTACCCCCAGGTGATCAGCACGACGTGGGCGACCATCAGGTTGAACGACGTGAAGCCGACCAGGCGGTGCAGGTGGGCCAACCGGTCCTGCCCGTAGGCCGCCTCGAGCCGCGGCACCCGCGCCATCAGCACCACCTGCGCGAGCAGGAGGACCGACGCGACCAGACCGGTCAGCCGGCCGAGCGAGGTCAGGCCGGTGGACCAGCCGCCGAGGTCCTGCACACCGCGGTCGAGCTCCCACCAGTAGGTCACCAGCAGCAGGCTGAGCCAGAGGGTGGCGGAGGCGAGGACCCGGATGGTGGCGTCCGCGCGAGCGCGCCGGAACGACGTACGGCGTGTGCCGGTTTGGGCCCGCGTGGTGTCCCGAGTCGCCAGGCTCATGCTCCGATGGTCGCGCAACGGGCTGGCCGGACGGTGAGCGTCACCTGTGCGCAACCTGTGAGAGAGGGTCACCCTTCGGGGGGAAGCAGGCCCCCGCTCGCCGTACGGGACAATCCGGCGCATGCCCAGCGACGATCGCTTCCGCCCGCCAACCGGTCGTCCTCTCGGTCGCACGCTCCTGCTCCTGGTCGCCTTCGTGGTCGCCATCGGAGCAGTGGAGGTGGGCATCGGCTGGCTCATCACGCACCCGCTGAAGAGCGCGATGGCCCATGAGAACTCGATCAACACGTGGTTCGCCGACCAGCGGACCAGCGGCCTGACCGACGTGGCGGACCTCGGCACCCTGATCGGTGAGACGATCACCGGAGCGGTCGCGCTGGCCGTGATCGCGATCGTGTTCGCGGTGTGGCAGCGCTCCCTGTGGCCGGTGCTCTTCGTGCTCGCGCTCGATGGCGGCATCGGGCTCTTCTATCTGGCCAGCACGACGCTCGACCCCCGCAACCGGCCGCCGGTGCACATCCTCCAGGCGGGACTGGTGCCCGACCACAGCTTCCCGTCGGGCCACACCGGGACCGCAACCGCGATCGCCGGCGCGCTCGCGGCGCTGCTGTGGGCCTACACCCGGATCTCGAAGGCGGTGATCGCGGTCCTGGCGGTGATCCCGGCCTGGACGATGCTGTCCCGCTTGTACGAAGGCGCCCACCACCTCAGTGACGTGCTCGTCGCACTGGTCGTGACGCTCGTGTGGCTCACCGTCTGTGCCCGGCTGCTCCTGCCGGACCGGGGCGGTTCGGCCTCGAGGTAGCTCAGGTCGGCTCGAGCCACCGGGGTACGACGCCGAGCAGGGTCACCAGCGCGACGGCGACACCGGCGCCGGCCACGAAACCGGCGGTCCAGCTGACGACCACGGAGAAGATCAGCGTGACCGTGCCGGTGATCAGCAGGGCGATAGCCACGATCACCACCTGGCTGAGGACCTGGCCCACCGCGACCACCCGCTCCTTGACGTGGTCGCCGAAGACCCGGCGGTGCAGCATGATCGGGGTGAGGTTCACCCCCACCGCGATGCCGCCGAGCAGCACCAGGCCGAGATAGAGCCCCCGTTGCCCGCTGTCGAGGGTCGGGAAGACCTGGGTGAACGGCAGCGTCAGCAGGAAGCCGGAGAGCAGCTGGATCCCGGTCTGTGCCACCCGCAGCTCCTGGAGCAGCTCGTCCCAGTTGCGGTCGAGCTTCTCGTCGTGCGACTCGTCGCGATCGTCGGAGGGCACGCTGTCTCCTCGGTCGGCCGGCCAGGGCCTAGCTGCGGCCGGGATGGTCGGGGAGCTGGCTGCCGGTCTGTCGGGTGTGGTCGGGCTGGAAGCCGTGGTCGATCCCCCACAGGATCGCCCGCGATCGCGAGGTGACGCCGATCTTGCGGTAGCACGAGCGGATGTAGGACTTGATCGAGTTGATCGAGAGCATCGTGGTGTCGACGATGTCGTTGTTGGAGTAGCCCTGGGTGATCAGCGAGAGCACCTCCGACTCGCGCGCGGTCAGGCCCTCCTCGCGCCCTGGCCAGTCGCCACCCACCAGCGGGCCGCGGCCGGAGTCCTGCAACGGCACGGTCTCGCCGGTGTGGATGCGCTCCAGGGCATCGACCAGCTCCGCCGCCGCGAGCCGCTTGCTGACGTACGCCGAGATGCCCGGCACGCGGGTCTGGTTGACCGCTGGGTCGTCGGCGCTCCAGGTGTAGACCACCACCTTGCTGATGCCCGGGTCGGAGACGAGGCGCGCGATCCGGTCACGGTCGCGGAAGCTCTGCGCGAACGTGTCGAAGAGGGCGATGTCGACCGAGGACTTCGGATGCATGTTGACGTCGACCTCGACGACCTCGATGCGTTCGCTGTAGGAACGCAGCATGGCGGCAAGGCCGTGCACGACGACCTCGTAGTCGTTGACGATCGCGAGCCTGATGGTCACGGGTGAAGACTACGGCCCTTGGGGTGGGGTTCGTCCTCACCCGTGGGGGTGTGTGCAACAACCCCCTCTCAGCGGCACTGTTCGGGGGTCATCCACGAATGGGAGGGAACAACCTCATGGTCATCCTCGGCCTGATTCTCTTGATTATCGGCCTGATCGCCAACATCGGCATCCTGACGATCATCGGCGCGATCCTGCTGGTCGTCGGCCTGATCCTCAACTTCGTGCCCATCGGCGGCACGCGGCGCCGGTACTACTGACACCTGCAGGCTCGCCGGCCCCCTCCCCCTGACACCGGGGTGGGGGCCGTCGTTGTTCGCGGTGGCCGGGCGGCCGGTGCTGTCGGCCCGCCCGCATAGGCTCCGCCCGTGAGCCTGCACCTGCACCGTGCCCTGCGCGCCGACGCGCTGGCCGACGGGCTCGGCCGGCTCCTCGCGACGCCGCTGCCCGACCCCTTCGCCACCGAGCTGGTGATGGTGCCGGCCCGCGGCATGGAGCGCTGGCTGTCGCAGCGGCTCTCCCACGTGCTGGGCGCAGGCCTCGGAGGGGGTGCCGACGGGGTCTGCGCGGCCGTCGACTTCCGCTCGCCCGGATCGCTGGTCGCCGAGATCACCGGCACCCGCGACGACGACCCCTGGGCGCCCGACGCCCTGGCCTGGCCCCTTCTCGACGTCATCGACGCCAGCCTCGACCAGCCCTGGGCGGCCACCCTGGCCCGACACCTCGGGCACGGGCTCTCCGGCGACGAGGCCGAGCAGCGGTTGGGCCGGCGCTTCTCGGTCGCGCGCCGCCTGGCGCGGCTGTTCGCGTCGTACGCCGGTCAGCGACCCTCGCTGGTCGCCGACTGGTCGGCCGGACGCGACACCGACGGCACCGGACGCGAACTCGCCGGCGACCTCGCCTGGCAGCCGGAGCTGTGGCGCCGGCTCGTCGACCGCGTCGACGGGCCCTCCCCGCTCGAGCGCCACGCCGCCACGGTCGAGCGGCTGCGCGAGGACCCCGAGGCCTTCGACCTCCCGGTCCGGTTGTCGCTCTTCGGGCACACCCGCCTCTCGGTCACCGAGATCGACCTGCTCGACGCGCTGGCCGCCGAGCGCGACGTGCACGTGTGGCTCCCGCATCCCTCGCCAGCGCTGTGGCAGACCCTGACCGGCCCGGGTGGAGCCGTCGAACGCAGCGGTGACGACAGCCACCAACGGGTGCGGCACCCCCTCCTCTCCAGCCTCGGCCGCGACACCCGCGAGCTGCAGCGGGCGCTCACCGCGGCGTCCGTGGCGACCGACCAGCAGCTGCCCGAGCTGGCCCTCCCCGACACCCTGCTCGGCCACCTCCAGGCCGACCTCGCCGCCGACCTGCCGCGACCCGCCGGCCGCGTGCTCGCCGAGGGCGACCGCTCGGTGCAGGTGCACGCCTGTCACGGCGTCGCCCGTCAGGTCGACGTGCTCCGCGAGGTGCTGCTCGGTCTGCTCGCCGACGACCCGACCCTCGAGCCGCGCGACGTGCTCGTGATGTGCCCCGACATCGAGACCTATGCACCCCTGATCGAGGCGGGCTTCGGGCTCGGTGACGTCGTCGGGCACACCGGCCACCCCGCTCATCAGCTACGGGTCCGCCTGGCCGACCGGGCCCCTGGCCAGACCAACCCCCTGCTCGGGGTCGCCCACGCCCTGCTCGACCTGGCCGGTGGTCGCGCCCCGGCCACCCAGGTGCTCGACCTCGCCCGGGCCGAGCCGGTCCGCCGCCGCTTCGGCTTCAGCGACGACGACCTCGACCAGCTCGACACCTGGACCCGCGAGTCCGGAGTCCGCTGGGCCTTCGACGCAGAGCACCGCGCCGACTTCGGGCTCGAGTCCTACGTCGCGAACACCTGGGAGTTCGGGCTCGACCGGCTGCTCAGCGGCGTCGCGCTCTCCGACGACTCCTCGGCCTGGCTCGACCGGGCGCTGCCCCTCGACGACGTCGGCAGCACCCAGGTCGAGCTGGTCGGCCGGCTCACCGAGTACGTCGACCGGCTGCGCGCCGCGACCGACCGGCTCACCGGCACCCGGCCGCTCGACCACTGGCTGGCGGCGCTCGACGACGCCGTCTCGGCGCTGACCGCGGTCCCGGCCGCCGACGGCTGGCAGTCGGGGCAGGTGCAGCGCGAGCTCGGCCGGGTCCGCCGGGCCGCGGCCGACCTCGGTGGCGTGGACCTCCGGCTCCCCGACGTCCGCGCCCTGCTCTCCGATCGGCTGGCGGGGCGGCCCACGCGGGCCAACTTCCGCACCGGCACCCTCACCGTCTGCACGATGGTGCCGATGCGGTCGGTGCCGCACCGGGTGGTCTGCCTGCTGGGGCTCGACGACGGAGTCTTCCCGCGCCAGGGTGCGGTCGACGGCGACGATGTGCTCGCGCGCGACCCGATGACCGGCGAGCGCGACGCGCGCAGCGAGGACCGCCAGCTCCTGCTCGACGCGATCATCGCGGCGACCCAGACCCTGGTGGTGACCTATACCGGAGCCAACGAGGTGTCCGGGCGCCCGCGGCCACCCGCCGTACCCCTGGGCGAGGTGCTCGACGCGCTCGACGCGACGACCGCAACCGCCGACGGCCGGCCGGTCTCGGAGGTGGTCACCGTCCACCACCCCCTCCAGCCCTTCGACGCCCGCAACGTGACCCCCGGGGCGCTGGTGCCCACCGAGACCTTCTCCTTCGACGCGGCGGCCGCGACCGGTGCCCGCACCGCCGCCGGTCGCCGGGTGCCGACGGCCCGGTTCGTGACCGGACCGCTGCCCCCGGTCGCGCCCACCGACGTACCCCTCGCCGATCTCGTGCGCTTCTGGGGCGACCCGGTCAAGGGCTTCCTCGGGCGCGACGGCGTCGACGTCGCCCTCGCCGCCGACGAGGAGCAGCCCGAGGACTCCCTCCCCGTGGAGATCGACAGCCTCGCCCAGTGGGCGGTGGGTGACCGGGTGCTCGGCGACCTGCTCGCCGGGCTGCCGCCCGATGTCGTCGCCCAGCGCGAGTGGCGCCGCGGGTTGCTGCCGCCCGGGCAGCTGGGGTGGCGGATGCTCGACGACATCCTGCGCAAGGCCGGGCCCCTGCGCGCCGCGGCGTCCGGGCTGCGCGCCGTACCGCCGCGCTCCGTCGACGTCAGCGTCGAGCTCGGTGGCGGGCGCTGGCTGCGCGGCACCGTGCCCGAGGTGTACGGCGACCGGCTGGTGCCGGTCCACTACTCGCGGCTCGGCGCCCGGCACCGCCTCGCCTCGTGGGTCTGGCTGCTGGCGCTGACGGCGTCGGACGGCGACCACAACTGGACCGCCCACACCCTCGGCCGGCCGGCCAACAGCCGCTCCCGCGACTCCCACGGGACCTCCCTCCTCGGCCCGCTCGACCACACCGCACACGCAGTGCTGCGCGACCTCGTCGCCCTGCGCGACACCGGTCTGCGGGAGCCGCTGCCGGTGCCTCTGAAGACGTCCCTGCGCTACGCCCGAGCCAGGCGGGCGCACGCCGACGTCCCCGACGCGCTGGAGAAGGCCGGCTACGAGTGGACCAGCAAGTTCGGTGGCGAACGCGACAGCGCCGCCGTCACCCGGGTCTGGGGCCCGGGCTCGGGTCTGCCCGGGCTCGGGACGGCGCCCGGCACCGGCGAGGACCATCCGGGCGAGACCTCGCGGTTCGGTGCCCTCGCGATGCGTGTCTGGAGCCCGTTGATCCAGGCCGAGCAGGGGGGATGGTGACATGAGCGAGATGCCGCAGTTCGACCTCGCCGGCGACCTCCCGACCGGCACGACCCTGCTCGAGGCCAGCGCCGGTACGGGCAAGACGTTCACCGTGGCCGCCCTGGTCACCCGCTTCGTCGCCGAGGGCGTCGCGCCGCTCGACCAGCTGCTGGTGATCACCTTCGGCAGGGCCGCGAGCCAGGAGCTGCGCGAGCGGGTCCGGGAGCAGCTCGTGCAGGCGGAGCGTGCCTTGGCCGACCCCTCCGCCGCCGACGGCGGCCACCCGGTGCTCGCCGCGCTCCTCGCCGCTGGCCCCGACGAGGTCGCCGCCCGGCACCGTCGGCTGCGCGACGCCCTGGCATCGTTCGACTCCGCCACGATCGCGACGACGCATCAGTTCTGCCAGACCGTCCTGCGCTCGCTCGGCGTGGCCGGCGACTCCGACACCGGCGCCACGCTGGTGGAGTCGCTCGACGAGCTCGTGGAGGAGGTCGTCGACGACGTCTACCTGCGACGCTACGGCCGGCTCAAGGGCGCGCCGCCGTTCGGCCGGGCGGCGGCCCTCGCTCTCGCTGCGACCGCCGTCGGCGACGCCCATGCGGCGCTCGCCCCGCCCACCGACCCCGAGTCCGCCGCCGGGCAGCGGGTCGCCTTCGCAGCCGACGTGCGCCGCGAGGTCGACCGCCGCAAGCGGCGCCTCGGCGTCCTGTCCTACGACGACCTGCTCGGCCGGCTCGCCGAGGCCCTCGACGGCGACGACGCGCCGGCCCGCGAACGCATGCGCCAGCGCTGGCGGATCGTGCTGGTCGACGAGTTCCAGGACACCGACCCCAAGCAGTGGGAGGTGCTCGACCGCGCGTTCAGCGGCCACGCCACGATGGTCCTGATCGGCGACCCCAAGCAGGCGATCTACGCCTTCCGCGGTGGCGATGTCGTCACCTACCTCGCGGCGGCCGAGACCGCGACCACCCGGGCCACGCTGGGCACCAACCGCCGCAGCGACGCAGCGCTCGTCGAGCGGCTCCAGGTCGTGCTGCGCGGTGCGGCCCTCGGCGACCCGCGCATCGTCGTCCGCCCGGTCACCGCCGACCACGCCGGCACCCGCCTCGCAGGGGCGCCGTCGCCCGCGCCGTTCCGGATCCGGCAGGTCCGCCGGGCCGGGATGAAGCTCGTCAAGGGCAACGTGATCCAGGTCGACGTCGCCCGCGACCACATCGCGCACGACTGCGCCGCCGACATCGCCGCGCTCCTCGCCTCCGACGCCACGTGGGACGGCACACCCATCGCCGCCGGTCACGTGGCGGTCCTCGTGGGCGAGTGGTCACAGGCCGAGCTCATCCGTCGCGCGCTGGCCGAGCGTGGTGTGCCCGCCGTGGTCGGGGGAGGCACGAAGCTGTTGACCTCGCCGGCCGGAGACGAGTGGCTGTGCCTGCTCGAGGCGCTCGAGCAGCCCCACCGTGCCGGGCGCGTCCGGGCGGCCGCCCTCACGTCGTTCCTCGGCCGCACCCTCGCCGAGCTCGATGCCGGCGGTGAGGCGCTCACCGACACGCTCTCCGACCGGCTGCGCGGCTGGGCCCTCCTGCTGCGTGGGCGTGGGGTGGCCGCGCTGTTCGAGGGGGCCGAGGAGCAGGGGCTGACCGCGCGGGTGCTCGGCCAGGTCGGTGGGGAGCGGCTGCTGACCGACCTGCGCCATGTCGCCCAGACGCTCCACGAGACGGCGGTCCGCGAAGGGCTCGGGCTGACCGGTCTGCTGGAGTGGCTGCGCTCCGAGCGCGAGGCCGGCTCGCAGGAGCGGGTCCGGCGCCTCGACAGCGACGCCGCCGCGGTGCAGATCACGACTGTCCACCAGAGCAAGGGCCTGCAGTACCCCGTGGTGCACCTGCCCTTCGCGTCGATGAGCTATGTCCGCTCGGTGGAGGTCGCCCGCTACCACGACGAGGCCGGCAACCGGATGCTCGACGTCTCCGGCGGGGGCGCCACCTGGGGCGCCCATGCCGAGGCCCACCTGCGCGAGGAGGCGGGTGAGGAGCTGCGCGACCTCTACGTCGCGCTGACCCGCGCGCAGTCGCAGGTGGTCACGTGGTGGGCGCCGACAGCCAACACCCAGCACGGCGGGCTCCACCGGATCCTCTTCGGCCGCCAGCCCGGACAGTCCGACGTGCCCGACCAGCAGGACGTCCGCGACGACGACTACGCCGGGCGGGTGCTGGAGATGCTCGCCGAGCTCGGCGGCCCCGAGCCGGAGTCCTCCGAGATCGCCGTCGAGGTCCCCGAGCCGGCCGCCCCGACGCCGGGGCCGATGGCGGCCCGGGTCTTCGACCGGGAGGTCGACACCGAGTGGCGGCGCACCTCCTACTCCGGGCTGATCCGGGTGCAGGAGCAGCCACACGGGGTGACGTCCGAACCCGAGCGAGACGACTGGGAGCCGACGGAGTCGGGGCCCACTGGTCGCAGCGAGACCGAAGCGAGCTCGCTCGCGAGGCCGTCTCTCGTCAGCCCGATGGCGGCCCTGCCCTCGGGCGCTGCGTTCGGGAGCCTGGTGCACGGGGTCCTCGAGGAGACCGATCCCGAGGCACCCGACCTGCGCACCGAGCTGGTGGGCCACGTCCGCGAGCAGTTGCAGTGGTGGCCGGTCGGGGTCGCCCCCGACGAGCTCGCCGAGGCATTGGTGCCCTCCCAGCTCACCCCGCTCGGCACGCTGGTCTCCGGTCTGCGGCTGGTGGACATCCCGTTGCGCGACCGGCTCTGCGAGCTCGACTTCGAGTTCCCCCTCGCCGGCGGAGACCGGCCCGGCGACCTGCGGAACGACGTATACCTGCGCGACCTGGCGCCGCTGCTCGCGGCCCACCTGCCGGCCGGTGACCCGCTCGCGTCGTACGCCGTCCAGCTGTCCGGTCCGCTCGGCGACCAGTCGCTGCGCGGCTACCTCTCCGGATCCATCGACGTGGTGCTGCGCGTACCGACCGACGACCCTGTGGGGCACCGCTACGTCGTGGTCGACTACAAGACCAACCTGCTCGGCGAGACGGGGGTGCCGGTCACCTCCGCCGACTACGGGCACGCCGAGATGGCGACGGCGATGCTGCACAGCCACTACCCGCTCCAGGCCCTCCTCTACTCCGTGGTGCTCCACCGCTACCTGCGCTGGCGACTCCCGTCGTACGCCCCGGACCAGCACCTCGGCGGCGTGCTCTATCTCTTCCTGCGCGGCATGTGCGGCCCCGAGACACCGGTCGTCGACGGACATGTGGCCGGCGTCTTCGACTGGTCGCCGCCCGCCGCGCTGGTCGGGGCCCTCAGCGACGCTCTGGAGGGGCGCACGCCATGATCGAGCCCTTCGAGACCGACGACGCGCACGACCGCCGCTTCGCGCGCGACGTCGGCGGCGTGCTCGGCCGCTTCAACGCCGCGGGCGTGCTCGAGGCCGCCGACGCCCACACCGCCCGCCGCGTCCAGGCGCTGACCGGGGAGTCCGACGACGACGCCGCCCTGGCCCTCGCGTTCACCGTGCGCTCGGTGCGCCACGGTTCGGTGTGTCTCGACCTCGACGAGCTCGTCGCCGACGGTCTGCCGACGGGTCTGGCCTGGCCGCGCGCGGGCTGGGCCGGGCGGGTTGGCGCGAGCCGCCTCGCGCACGCCGGTGTGCTGCGTGTCGAGGGCAGCGTCGCCTACCTCGATCGCTACTGGCGCGAGGAGTGCCAGGTGCGCGACGACCTGGTCGGCCGCCTCGACCTGGCGCCGCCCGAGGTGGACGGCGACCGGCTGGACGCGCTGGCACCGGTGCTCTTCCCTGAGGGGTACGACGAGCAGCGTGCCGCCGCATCGGCGGCCGCCCGGCAGTGGACCACCGTGCTGACCGGCGGACCCGGCACCGGCAAGACGACCGCAGTGGCGGGTCTGCTGGCGCTGCTGGCCGACCAGTCCGATCGCCCCCTGCGCATCGCCTTGACCGCACCGACAGGCAAGGCCGCGGCTCGCCTGCAGGAAGCCGTGCGCACCGCGCTCGCCCAGCCGCACTTCGGCGGCCATGCGGCCGCGGTCGGTGCGCCGACGGCCCAGACGCTGCACCGGCTGCTGGGCTGGAAGCGCGGCAGCCGCAACCGGTTCCGCCATGACCGCCGCAACCGGCTGCCGCACGACGTGATCGTGGTCGACGAGACCTCGATGGTCTCGCTGACGATGATGGCTCGCCTCCTCGAGGCGGTGCGCAGCGACTGCCGGCTGGTCCTGGTCGGTGACCCCGACCAGCTGGCCTCTGTCGAGGCGGGGGCGGTGCTCGCCGACCTCGTCGACGGGCTGGCGCGGCGCCGGGCCTCGACGGTGACCTCCTTGCGCACCTCCCATCGTTTCGGTCGCCAGATCAACGACCTCGCCGAGGCGGTGCGCGACGGCGACGCCGACCGGGCCCTGGCCCTGCTCGACGCCGGCGGTGACCACATCGAGCTGCTGGACCCCGACGACCCCGCGACCATCCCGGGTCTGCGTACTCGCCTGGTCGCCCGTGCGCTGCGGCTGCGGGTCGCCGCGATCTCCGGCGACCCGGATCGTGCCCTCGAGGTGCTCGACGAGCACCGTCTGCTGTGCGCCCACCGCGACGGCCCTTGGGGCGTCGGCCACTGGAACCGCGCGGTCGAGCGCGGCTTGGCCGAGCACACCGGCCTGCCGATCGGGGGTGGCTGGGGGCAGGAGTGGTACTCCGGTCGCCCGCTCCTGCTGACCAGCAACGACTACGGCCTCGACCTCTTCAACGGCGACATGGGCGTCGTCGTCGCCGACGGTGACGGCAACCGCGCGGCGATCGCCACGCCCGCCGGGGCACGGCTCCTGAGCACGTCGCGGCTCACCGACGTGGACACCATGCACGCGATGACGGTGCACAAGAGCCAGGGCAGCCAGGCCGCCGAGGTGACAGTGCTGCTCCCGCCCGACGACTCCCGGCTGCTGACCCGCGAGCTCTTCTACACCGCACTGACGCGCGCAGAGCACAAGGTCACCGTGGTCGCCACCCACGATGCGCTGCGCCTCGCCGTCGGCCGGCCCGCCAACCGCGCGAGCGGTCTCTCCCGGCGTCTCGACCACCTACCGGTCGACGAAACCTGAGCGTCACGCGACCCGGTTATCGTCGTCGCCATGCTGCTGCTGCGCGTGGAGATCCCCGACGTGCCCGGGTCACTGGGCCGGCTGGCGAGCGCGATCGGCGACGCCGGGGGCGACATCGACGCGATTGAGATCGTCGAGAAGCGCCACGACGGCACCGCGGTGGACGACGTACTCCTCGAGATGGTCGGCGGCGCCATGCCCGACTCGGTGGTGTCGGCCTGCACCGCTGTCGAGGGCGTGAAGGTGCTGTGGATCAGCCGCTACCTGGCCGGGGGCAACCTGTTCCTGGACCTGGAGGTCGTGGAGTCGCTGACCGGCGAACCCGAGACCGCGCTCGACCGGCTCGTCGAGCTGCTGCCGGTCGCGTTCCGCTGCGAGTGGGCGGCGCGGGCCAAGGCCGGGCCGGACGGCTTCGCCATCGAGCTGGCCAGCGAGGGAGCCCCTCCGCAGATCGACCTCAAGCCGGGCTCGGGACTCGACCGCCAGACGATCGGCGACGACCTCGTCGCGGTGGCACCCGTCGGCCACAAGCGGGTGGTAGCCATCGGCCGCCGCGGTGGCCCGGAGTTCCTCGACTCCGAGCTCGCCCGCTTCGGCCACCTGGTGGCCCTCGCCGCCTCCATCGCCCGCGCGGCCCGCTGAGGCGCCGTACGGCGTCGCCTTGCTTGGGCCGCTCCATGTCGGAATCCCCGGCTAGCCGGGGATCCTGTCACTTGTCGGCTGTTGCAACGCCAGACAAGTGACAGGAGTGCCTCAGCGCTGTGACGGCGGGTGCGGATGTGACGGGATGGTACGACGTCTGCGTCGGGCGGCGACGGCTCACGCGCGCTCGAGCAGGAACACCGGGATCTCGCGCTCGGTCCTCTCCTGGTACGACGCGTACGTCGGCCAGGTCGCGACCGAGTAGTCCCACCAGTCGGCCCGCTCGGCGCCCTCGGCCAGCCGCACCGTGTAGGTGTGCCGCTCCGCGCCGTCCTGCAGCTCGACCTCGGGGTGGGCCAGGAAGTTGTGGACCCACTCGGGGTTGTCGTCGGAGCCGCCCTTCGACGCGATCGCGACGTAGGTGCCGTCGCGCTCGACCCGCATCACGGGGTTCTTGCGCAGGTTGCCCGACTTCGCGCCGACCGAGGTGATCACCACGATCGGGTAGCCGGTGTCGCGCAACGTGTTCGCCCGAGTGCCGTCGGACGCCTCGTACTCCGCGACCTGGTCGCGGACCCACTGCTGCTTGCTGGGTGCGTAGGTGCCGGTGAGTGTCATGTACGGCGTAACGCAAGGCGCCCGCGGGCCATTCCGGGCGGCAGTCAGGCCGACGGCGCCAGCACCCGGTCGAGCTCCTCGGCGATGCGTGACTTGGGCCGCGCCCCGAGCATCGAGGCGACCGCCTCGCCGCCCTCGAAGACCAGCATCGTGGGCAGGCCCATCACTCGGTACTCGGCGGAGACCACGGGGTTCTCGTCCTGGTTGATCTTGACGACCTTGAGCGAGCCGGCCCGCTCTTCGGCGATCTGCTCGAGCACCGGCCCGAGCTGGCGGCAGGGGCCGCACCACGGCGCCCAGAACTCCACCAGCACGGGGGTGTCGGACTCGAGCACCTCGCTCGCGAACTGTGCGTCGGTGATCTCGTGGATCGTGCTCATGCGGTCTCCTCGTGGGTGCGGTAGGTCTCGGCTTGGACGAGGAGGTCGGTCAGCTGCCCGCGGAGCGCGGTCAGCTCCGCGATGCGGGCGTCGACCTCGGCGATGCGCCGGCGGTAGGCCGACAGCGATGCGGGGCAGACGTCGGCGCGGTCGTTGCCGGCGCGCAGGCACTCGACGAAGGGGTGGGTCTCCTCCGCGGTCATGCCGAGCGACAGCAGCGCCCGCACCTCGCGTACGACGCCCACGTCGGCGTCGTCGTACGCGCGGTAGCCGTTGGGCTCGCGTCGCGGCGTGATCAGCCCGCGCGACTCGTAGTAGCGCACTGCGCGCACGGTCACGCCCGCACGCTCGGCCAGGTCCTTGATGTGCATCGGTCCTCCTCGCCTAGGACGGTAAACCTTGACCCCAGCGTCAAGGTCAAGCCCGACCCCCCGGGCCGATAGCCTCACGCTCATGAGTGCCCTGGACGGAGTCAGCGAGATCTTCGACCCCGAGCTGTGGGACGACGTGCCCGGCTTCGAGGACCTGACCGATCTCACCTACCACCGGGCCCGGGCCCACGGCACCGTGCGGATCGCCTTCGACCGCCCCGACGTGCTCAACGCCTTCCGCCCGCACACCGTCGACGAGCTGTTGCGGGTGCTCGAACACGCGCGGATCAGCAGCGACGTCGGCTGCGTGCTGCTGACCGGCAACGGACCCAGCGAAAAGAACGGGAAGTGGGCGTTCTGCACCGGCGGCGACCAGCGGATCCGCGGACGTGCCGGCTACCAGTACACGCGTCCGGAGGACGCCTCAGGGAGAGCGGGCGAGACGTCGGAGTTTGTCGACAAGGCGCAGCTCGGCCGGTTGCACATCCTGGAGTGCCAGCGGTTGATCCGCTTCATGCCCAAGATCGTCGTCGCGCTGGTGCCCGGCTGGGCGGCCGGTGGCGGGCACTCGCTGCACGTGGTCTGCGACCTGACCCTGGCCAGTGCCGAGGAGGCGCGGTTCAAGCAGACCGACGCCGACGTCGGCTCGTTCGACGGCGGCTTCGGCTCGGCGTACCTCGCCCGGCAGGTCGGCCAGAAGTTCGCCCGCGAGATCTTCTTCCTCGGCCAGGAGTACTCCGCCGAGGACGGCGTCCGGATGGGCGCGGTCAACCAGGCCGTGCCGCACGCCCAGCTCGAGACGACCGGTCTGGAGTGGGGCCGGCTGATCAACGGCAAGAGCCCCACGGCCCAGCGCATGTTGAAGTACTCCTTCAACCTGATCGACGACGGCCTCGTCGGCCAGCAGCTCTTCGCCGGTGAGACCACCCGGCTTGCCTACATGACCGACGAGGCCCAGGAGGGGCGCGACCAGTTCCTCGAGAAGCGTGAGCCGGACTGGTCGCCGTTCCCCTGGTACTACTGAGGGATCGCGTGGATCAGTCGTCGTCGTCGTCGCCCATCGGGACCAGGCTGGCGATGTAGGCCTTGCCCACCGCGGCGGTGGGGCTGATCAGGACGCTCGGGGAGTCACACATGCTCGGGACCGGGACGGAGACCCGGAACCGCGCGTCGCCTCCTGGGACCGTCATCGGCTGTGGGCCGCTGTCGGCCATCTGGACACCGTCGCAGTAGAGCAAGGCGTCGATGGACGCGACCGGGTTGAAGTCCACCGTCGGGTCGAAGGAGCCGGCAGGGATCTGCAGACCCTCGATCCGGACGTCCATCCGGCCGCTCTCACGGATCCTGACCTCGCCGCGGTCGAGGATCCATGGCAAGGTTCCCGGTCCGATGTTGTTGATCTTCGCGTCGCCGGGCAGGCTCGGGGTGAGGTCACCGCGGATCAGGTTGTGACCGCCGTCGGCGACGGCGGTCGAGGGGCTGAGGACGAGTGCGACCACCGAGGCGGCGCCGATGAGTGCGAGTCGGGACTTCAGGTGCATGGGAGAACCTCCAGAGAGAGACATCGCGTCGGGACGCGGCTCGGACAGTCACGTGTGGGGCGCTGCGTCCTTCTTGTCTCTACGGGTCGACCGCGCAGATGGTTCGGCATACACCCGATCGGTCGGTCGTCGGTCTGCTCACCGAGCCCGGAATGCCTCGGGGGCCGGCGTGGTTGGCGCGATGTGAGCAACCCACCTCAGCCACGCGCGCTCCGCGCGGACGTCGGCCTGCGCAGCGAGCGCGGCCCGATCCTGCTGGCGGTGATGCTCAGCATCGGGCTGGTCGCGATCGACGCCACGATCCTGGCCACCGCGGTGCCGTCGGTCGTCTCCGACCTCGGGGGCTTCACGTCGTTCCCGTGGATGTTCTCGATCTACCTGCTCGCCCAGGCGATCTCGGTGCCGCTCTACGGCAAGCTCGCCGACATCTACGGACGCAAGCCGCTGATGCTGCTGGGAGTCGGGCTGTTCCTGACCGGCTCGCTGCTGTGTGGGATCGCGTGGAGCATGCCGGCCCTGATCGTGTTCCGGCTCGTGCAGGGCCTCGGCGCGGGCGCCGTGCAGCCGATCGGGATGACGATCCTCGGTGACATCTACTCCCTGCAGGAGCGCGCGACCGTGCAGGGGTACGTCGCCAGCGTGTGGGCGATGGCGTCCCTGATCGGGCCGACCCTCGGCGGAGTCTTCTCCGACACCATCGGCTGGCGCTGGATCTTCTTCGTCAACCTCCCCCTCGGTCTGCTGGCCGGCTGGGTCCTGTGGCGCTGGCCCGAGGCCCGCGCCGAGCGGACCCGCCACCGCATCGACGTCGGCGGGGCCACCCTTCTGGGTGCCGGCGGCACGCTGCTGCTGCTGGCCCTGCTCGAGGGTGGCGTGCAGTGGGCGTGGGACTCGACCGCCAGCCTCGGCCTCTTCGCCGCCGCTGCCGTGCTGCTCGCGGCGTTCGTGCTCGTCGAGCAGCGGGTCAGCGAGCCGGTGCTGCCGATGTGGGTGTTCAAGATGCGGGTGCTCAACGTCGCCAACGCCGGCTCGTTGGTCGTCGGCGTGCTCACGCTCGGCCTGTCGTCGTACGTGCCGCTCTACGCCCAGCGTGTGCTGGGCTCGGGAGCCGTCGTGGGAGGTCTCGCGCTCGCGGCGATGACCATCGGCTGGCCGATCGCGGCCGCCACCGCCGGCCGGTTCTACCTGACCCTCGGTTTCCGCGCGACGTTCCTGATGGGCAGCGCCTTCGCGCTCACCGGGGCGCTCCTGCTGCTGACCGTCAACGGCGACAGCTCCGTGCTGCACCTGGCCTTCCCCTGCTTCGTGATGGGGATCGGCTTCGGCTACGTCGCGAGCCCGGCCGTGGTGGCCGCGCAGACGGCCGTGGACTGGAGCCGCCGGGGCGTGGCCACCGGCTCCAACATGTTCGCGCGCTCGATCGGCAGCGCCGTCGGCGTGGCCGTCTTCGGCGCGGTGGTGAACAGCGTGGTGAGCAGCCGGCTCGGCGGCCGGAGCCCGGCCATCGAGCAGGTCTCGGCCGCCGTGCTGGAGCCGGCCATCCACGGCGTCTTCGTGGTCACGATCGGGGTCGCCGTGGTGCTGGTCGCGGTCGCTGCTCTGATGCCGACGCGGGTGACCGCACCCGAGGTCGCGACGTCGGTGGACGCCGAGACCCCGGCCGTCACCTAGTCGCTCGCGAGCAACGCGGGGTTGTCACCGCGGAACAGCCCGCACAGCACCGCGGAGGTAGCCACAGCACCGCAGAAGTCGCTCGACGCTTCAGTCGGTCGGCAGCCGGCCGTGGATGTGGCAGTCCTCCCGCCCGTCACCTGGTACGGCGTACGCCGACCGGGCGGTGCCCTCGAGCAGGAAGCCGGCCGCGACCGCGACCCGGCACGAGGCGAGGTTGGGGAGGGCGTGCTCGAGCTGGACCCGCATCAGCCCGTGCGACTCGAACGCCCAGCGGGTGACCGCGTCGACCATCTGCCGGGCCACGCCGCGGCCCCGGGCGTCGGGCAGCACGCGGTAGCCGATCTTGGCGACCAGGTCGTCACGGTCGATCGCGAACAGGCTGACGTTGCCCACCATCCTTCCCGTCTCGGGGTGCACGGCGTGCCAGGTCGCGTGATTGCCCTCGGCCCAGTCGGCACCTCGCAGGCACCACTGCTCGGCTGCCGCCAGGTCGGGGCACTGGCCGGTGGGGTTCCAACGACGGACCTCCGGGTCGTTCATCAGCACGAACGCCTCAGGGGCGTCGGCGGGCGTGGGTGGCCGGATCAGCAGGTCAGCGGTCCGCAGCTCGAGCTCCACGACGCCCAGCCTAGGCAGCCGCTCACGCCTCGGCGAGCCTGATCAGCACTCCGCCGTGGGGTGGGAGCACGGTGGTCCGCTCATCGACCGTCGGCGGGCTGGGGGTGGTGAAGAGCATCTCGCCGCGCGCGTCGAGGTGGGCGGGCTCGGCGCCGAAGTTCACAGCGAGGAGCAGGCCGCCCCGCCGCAGCGTGAACAACCGCGTCGCCTCGTCGGCGTGGGCGGAGAAGGAGGAGAAGGCCGGGTCGGTCAGCTCCGGCACGCTTCGCCGCAGGTCGGCCAGCCGGCGGTAGACGTCGAGCAGCACCGCGTGCCGGCCGGTCTCGATCTCCGACCAGTCCAGCTTCGAGCGCTCGAACGTCATCGGGTCCTGGGGGTCGGGGACGACGGCCGGGTCCCAGCCCATCCGCTCGAACTCCGCGATCCGCCCCTCGGCGGTGGCCTTCCCGAGGTCGGCCTCCGGATGGGAGGTGAAGAACTGGAACGGCGTCGAGGCCGCCCACTCCTCGCCCATGAAGAGCATCGGGGTGAACGGACCGCACAGGGTGAGCAGCGCGGCACACGCCAGCTGGTCGTCGTCGAGGTGTTCGGCCAGCCGGTCGCCGCGGGCGCGGTTGCCGATCTGGTCGTGGTTCTGGCTGCACACGACCAGCCGCCAGGTCGGCATGTACTCGGTGTCGACCGGCGCGCCGTGGTCGCGACCGCGGAACGACGACCAGGTGCCGTCGTGGAAGAAGCCGCGGTTGCACACCTTGGCCAACGCAGACAGCGGCTCGAAGTCGGCGTAGTAGCCGGAGGTCTCACCGGTCAGCGCGACATGGAGCGCGTGGTGGAAGTCGTCGCTCCACTGGGCGTCGAGCCCGTAGCCACCCGCGTCGCGCGGCGTCACCAGCCGTGCCTCGTTGAGATCGGACTCCGCGATCAGGGTGAGCGGTCGGCGCAGATGGGCCGACAGCGCCTGGGTCTCGATCGCCATCTCCTCCAGGAGGGAGGTCGGCGAGGAGTCGACGAGCGCGTGCACGGCGTCGAGCCGGAGGGCGTCGACGTGGTAGTCCTCGAACCACATCCGCACGTTGTCGAGGATGAACCGGCGCACCTCGTGGCTGCCCTCGTCGTCGAGGTTGAGCAGGTCGCCCCACGTGTTGCGGCCCTGCTTGAGGTAGGGACCGAACAGCGGCAGGTAGTTCCCCGACGGGCCGAGGTGGTTGTAGACGACGTCCTGCACCACCCCCAGCCCGGCCGTGTGGCAGGCGTCGACGAAGCGCTGGTACGCCGCTGGGCCGCCGTACCCCTCGTGCAGGGCGAACCAGTCGACTCCGTCGTAGCCCCAGTTGTGGGTGCCGTTGAAGGCGTTGACCGGCATCACCTCGACCAGGTCCACCCCGATCGCGCGCAGGTGGTCGAGCTTCTCGATCGCGGAGTCGAGCGTGCCCTCGGGGGTGAAGGTGCCGATGTGCAGCTCGTAGACCACCGACCCGGGCAGCTGGCGGCCGGTCCAGGCCGCGTCGGTCCAGGCGAACGCCGTCGCGTCGTAGGTTCGCGAGCGTTGGTGGACGCCCGCCGGCTGACGCCGGGACCTCGGGTCGGGTCGGGGCGCGTCCGAGTCGTCGATGAGGTAGCCGTAGTCGAGGTCTCCTTCCGCCGGGACGACGACGGGCGCCTCGGGGACCCACCAGCCCCCGTCGGTCCGTCGCATCTCCACGATGTCATCGCCCGCCGACAGCCTGAGCCGTCGCGGGATCGGCGCCCAGACCGAGAAGGGACCGCGGCCGGTCACGAGCTCACCCGGATCATCAGGGCCACCGGGTAGGCCGCCAACAGCTGGCCGACCTGGGCGTCGCCGGTGTGCTCCCGGCCGGTGAACAGGTCGGTCCAGGCGCCGTCGGGAAGAGGCAGGACGGTGTCGCCCCAGCCGTGAGCCTCAAGCCCGACCGGCAGCCGGGTGGCGACCGTGAGGGCGCCGCCGCGGTCGAAGGCCAGCGCGTGACTGGCCGCGGTCCCGTGCGCCGTCAGCGGCGCATACGTCGTGAAAAGCTCGGGCCGGTCGCGCCGCAGGGTCAGCGCCGCCTGGGTGACCAGGAGCTTGGCATCGCCGCGGTCGTCCAGCGACGGCGTGAGCACGGGCCGTTCGCCGGCGCGCACGCGCTCGAGCACCCCACGGCGTACCGCGAAGTCGACCGGGCGCCGGTTGTCGGGGTCGACCAGGCTCTGCTCCCACAGCTCGCTGCCCTGATAGACGTCGGGCACCCCGGGCATGGTGAGGGCGACCACCTTCGCCGACAGTGAGTTGCTCCAGCCGGGGGCGGCGATCCGGGCGACGAGGGCGTCGACGACCGAGCGGACCTCGAGGTCGTCGTACGCCGCATCGACGGCGGCGTGGACGGCCTCCTCGTACGCCGCATCCGGCTCGGTCCACGTGGTGCGGTCGCCGGCCTCGCGCATCGCCTTCTCGGCGTAGCCGTGCAGCCGGTCGCGCGACGCCGGCCAGCAGCCGACAAACGCCTGCCACAACAGGGATCCGAAGCCCGGGTCCGGCAACGGCACGAGCGAGAGCAGCTTGGCGGCCAGCGCGTTGCTCCAGCCGGGCGCCACCACGCGGGCCAGCAGCCGCTCGAGCACCGCCCGAACCCGCTCGTCGTCGTGCGCCGCGTCGACGGCCGCGTGCACGGCCGCCTCGAAGTCCTCGTCG
>JAWWPM010000170.1:0-6784 GCA_033854915.1 Nocardioidaceae bacterium | reverse complement strand
GTCTTGGTCTTGTCGGCGACGACCTTCACCGTGGCCGGGGCGGCAGCCGCGTTCAACGGGGTGGTGGCGCCAGACGGGTCGGTGTTGAGGCAGGCCGGACCGAACGGCGGCGGCGTGGTGTTGGGGTTGTCGGAGAAGATGATCGGGTCCCCGACCTTGGCGCCGCTGGCGTCGTAGCCCTGGAGGGTGGCGTCGAACGTGGCGAAGCTCACCGTGTAGGAGCCGACCTTCGTGGACCGCAGCAGGGCACTGCCCGAGGAGTGGGCGGTGGTCGTGCCGTTGCCGTTGTTGTTCAGGTCGGTCTTCGGGAGCGTGAGCGCGAGCCCGCTGCGCGCGTTGCTCGGCTTGGCCGCGACACTGCCGCCGACCTTGCTCCAGCCCAGGTTGGTCTGGGCGAGGGCGGTGGTCCCGGCGTCGAGGGTGAAGTCCGACTTCTCGGGAACCTTCACGGTCTGACCGGCCGCCATCGTCGCCGGCGGGGTGTCCATGGCAAACGTCACGGTGGGCGGCAGACCCCCACAGTTGTAGATCGCGGTCCCGGTGAACTCGCCGGCTGCCAGAGCAGGTCCGGCGACAGTGGCCGCCAGGGCCAGGGCCGCACCAGCGGCGCCGGTCAGCTTGAGATTCTTCTTCGTGATGCGAACTGACATGTGTTGAGACCCTCCGGGGTGTCGTCGTCGCGGCGCCCTCCCGGCGCCGCGGACCAGCAGCCCATCACACCCACCGGGCAATTACCAGTGCCGACAGGCTCTGGAGCGACGGATTCTGTGGCGAATCTCAGGATGCCCGTTCGGGGCGGAGTTTCACGGACGGACGACCCGCTCCACGATGCGGCCGCCGACCAGCCAGACCACCGCGGCCAGACCCCAGTTGATCAAGGCGTTCTTGGTGTCGGCAGCGTGCGTGTGTCCCTTGAAGTGGGCCACGCCGTCCTTGCCTCGCGAGAACACGCCGAAGTCGAGCTTGTCGGCGGTGTCGACGAAGAACTTCACCAGGCCGTTGTCGGCGTTGGCCTTGAGCGCGATGCACAGCGCGGCCACCGCGAGCACCAGCGCGGCGAGGACGCACACGATCCAGATCGCCTGCGCCACCAGGTCGCGGACCTTGTTCACGGTCGCCCCCACGGGCACCGTCCTCTTCGTCCGGGTCTTGGTCTGCTCGGTCGGCTCGTCCTCGGTGGTCCCACCGGACGCGTCGTCGGTCTTGCCTGCCATCGTGACCACTCCTCGTCGTGGGGCGGGCGTGCGCCCACGGGACGAACGATCGCACACGGGATCGGTCACGCGCACCGGGTTCGCGCAGGGTCAGCGGCCGGTGAACTCGGCCTTGCCCGGCCCCTGCTCGACGAAGGAGGTCATCCCGATCCGGCGGTCGTCGGTGGCGAACAGCGCGGCGAACTGCTGGCGCTCGATCGCCAGCCCCGTCGGCAGGTCCACCTCCAGCCCCTGGTCGATGGTCTCCTTCGCTGCGCGCAGCGCGTAGGTCGCGGCACCGGCGAACTGGCGTGCCCACGTCACGGCCGCGTCGTACACCTCCGCCGCGGGTACGACGCGGTCGACCAGGCCGATCGCGAGCGCCTCGTCGGCCTTCACGAAGCGGCCGGTGAAGATGATGTCCTTGGCCCGGCTCGGGCCGACCAGTCGCGTCAGCCGCTGGGTGCCGCCGGCACCGGGGATGATGCCGAGCAGGATCTCGGGCTGCCCGAGGACGGCGTCCTCGGCCGCGAACCGCACGTCGGCGCACAGCGCCAGCTCACAGCCGCCACCGAGGGCGTAGCCGGTGACGGCGGCGACCACCGGCTTGGGGATCGCGGCGACGCTGCTGAACGCCGACTGGAGCTTGCCGGAGCGGTGCACCATGTCCACGTAGGACATCTCGGCCATCTCCTTGACGTCGGCCCCGGCCGCGAAGACCCGCTCCCCGCCGTACACCACGACCGCCTTGACGTCGTCGCGCTCGCTCGCCTCGGTGGCGGCGGCCCGGATCTCCTCCTGCATCTGGGCGTTGAGGGCGTTCATCTTGGGTCGGTCGAGCCGCAGGGTGGCCACACCCTCGTCGACCTCGAGCCGTACGAACTCCGTCATGGTGTCCTTCTCTCGTCCGGACGTGGTCTCGACTCCGCTCGACCATCGCCGCGCTGGGATTCCCCCGGCATTGTGCCGACCGTCCGTCACAATGTCGCGGGTGACCCCCGGAACGTGGAGCCGCCGCGGCGAGACCGCAGCCGTGTGGCCCGGCCGCACCTGGCCGCTTGGAGCCGATCATCGCGCCGACGCCACCAACTTCGCGGTGCGGGCACCGGAGGCGACCCGCGTGTGGGTCTGCTTGTACGACGACTCCGACGGTGTCGATCGGGAGACCCGCCACGAGCTGACCGAGGTCTCGCTCGGCATCTGGCACGGGGCGGTCCCCGGTGTGGCCGTGGGCACCCGCTACGGCTACCGCGCAGACGGACCGTGGCAGCCCCACCTGGGGCTGCGCTTCAACCCCGACAAGCTGCTGCTCGATCCCTATGCACGCGCGGTCAGCGGCGACCTGGTCAACGACCCGGCGATCTTCGGCCACGACCCTGCCACGCCGGCCCTGCGTGACCGCCGCGACTCCGCGCCGTACGTGCCCAAGGGGGTGGTGGTCGACGAGCCCGACTTCGACTGGGGGGACGACCGACGTCCCTACACCCGTTGGCGCGACACCGTGGTCTACGAGCTGCACGTCAAGGGCATGACCCAGCTGCACGACCGGGTCCCCGAGCACCTTCGGGGGACGTACGCCGGGCTGGCCACGCCTGCGGTCATCGACTACCTGCGCGACCTCGGGGTGACCGCGGTCGAGCTGTTGCCGGTGCAGCAGTTCGTCAGCGAGCCGAAGGTGATGGCGCGCGGCATGGCCAACTACTGGGGCTACAACACGATCGGCTTCTTCGCCCCCCACCACGCCTACTCGTCGTCGGGCGACCGTGGCGGCCAGGTGCGGGAGTTCAAGGAGATGGTGCGGGCCTACCACGCGGCCGGCCTTGAGGTGTTCCTCGACGTGGTCTACAACCACACCGCGGAGTCCGACGCACTCGGGCCGACGCTGTCGTTCCGCGGGCTCGACGACAAGGGCTTCTACCGCCGGGTCGACCACCGGGCGCCGGGCGACCCCTACGACGACACCTACTGGGACATCACCGGCTGCGGCAACACCGTCGACGCCTCCGACCCGGCGGCGCTGCGGCTGATCCTCGACTCGTTGCGCTACTGGACGGCCCAGATGCGGGTCGACGGCTTCCGCTTCGACCTGATGTCGGCGCTGACCCGGGTCGGGTACGACGTCGACATGAGGTCACACCTGCTCACCGCGATCGGGCAGGACCCGACGCTGCGGCACGTGAAGCTGATCGCCGAGCCGTGGGACGCCTCCGCCGACGGCTACCGGGTCGGAGAGTTCCCGCCGCCGTGGGTGGAGTGGAACGACCAGTACCGCGACACGATGCGCGACTTCTGGCGCGGGCGTGCACCGGGGGTGCGGACGGTGGCCACCCGGCTCGCCGGCTCGTCCGACCTGTACGCCGACGACGGGCGCTCGCCGTACGCCTCGGTGAACTACGTGACCGCCCACGACGGGTTCACGGTGCGCGACCTGGTCTCCTACGAGGTCAAGCACAACGAGGCCAACGGCGAGGGCAACCGGGACGGCACCGACGGCAACCGCTCGCAGAGCTTCGGGATCGAGGGCGAGACCGACGACCCGGAGATCCTGGCGCTGCGGCGACGGGTCGCGGCCGACCTGATGGTCACCCTCTGCCTGTCGAACGGCGTGCCGATGATCACCGCCGGCGACGAGCGCGGTCGCACCCAGGGTGGCAACAACAACCCGTACGTCCAGGACAACGAGACGTCCTGGGTCGACTGGCGGCCCGACGACGCGTGGCTCGACGTCTACGAGGTCACCAAGGCGGCGCTCCGGCTCCGCCGCGAGCACCCCGCGCTGCGGCAGCGGCACTGGTTCGAGGGTCGGCCGACGATCGAGGGCGGCCCGAAGGACCTGGTCTGGCTGCACCCGAGCGGCCGCGAGATGTCCGGCGACGACTGGGCCGACGAGGCGCTGGCCGTGGTCGGCATGCTGGTCACCGGCGACCCGCTCCGCTCCCCCGGGCCGCGCGGCGAGCAGCAGTGGGACAGCTCGTTCCTGATCTGGCTGAACGCCGAGGCCGACCCGGTCCCCGTGACGGTGCCCGAGCAGGCCTGGTCGGCGCCGGGCGAGGTGGTGGTGTCCACGTGTCCGGACCATCCGGTCGGGACGTCGGTCAAGCCGGGTGGGTCACTCACCCTCGGCGGCCGCACGGTCGTGGTGCTCCGGGAGACTTGAGACGGCTCTCGGTCAGGGCCGACGCCAGGGTGATCCCCGATGCCGCGCGGCCGTGCCCGGGGCAGGCTCGGGGGAATGACCACGAGTGTCTCGGACTCCCGTCTCCGCACCCCGCGGCTGGTCATCGCGATCCTGGTGATCGCGGTGCTGGCGACGCCGGTGCTGGCGTTCCCCTACGTGCTGCTGGACCGCGCGGCCTCACGGATCGACGTACAGACCGATGCCGCGTGGGTGCTGCTGGTGATCCACGTGCCCTGCGCGGCCGCGGCGATGATCCTGGGCGCGCTGCAGTTCGTGCCCCGGATGCGGGCGAACCGGCGACGGCACCGGATCATCGGCCGGACCTTCCTCGGCCTCGGCACGGTGGCCTTCGCGTTCACCGGGATCCCGCTGGCGATCACCACGCCCGACGGCAACCTGACCCGGTTCGGGGTGCTGGTGCCGGCGGTGCTGTGGCCCGCGTTCGCGGTCACGGCGTACCGCGCCATCCGGGGCGGCGACGTCGAGCGGCACCGGGAGTGGATGACCCGGCTGTACGCCCTCACGTTCTTCGCGATCACCGCCCGCATGGTCACCCCGCTGCTGCTGCTGGCACAGGCACCGATCGTGGCGAGCCGGTACGACGGCGACGTGCAGGCCGCGGTCAGCGCGAGCATCCCCTACGGGCAGTGGCTCGGCTGGATCGTCAACCTTGCCCTGGCCGAGTGGATCCTCCGCCGGCAGCGCACTTCGAACGCTGACCCGGCAGAAGTTCACGCGCAGTCGCGCTGACCCGGCAGAAGTTGACCCGAGACTCGCGGTGACCCGGCAGAAGTTGATGTGAACTTCTGCCGGGTCGACGTCGTACGGCGTGAACTTCTGCCGGGTCAGGGCAGCGCGACCAGGCCCATCTCGGCGACCGTGGCCAGGGAGGTGTTGTGGGGCACGATCCGCACGGTGTAGCCGAACGATCCGCCGCGGGCCAGCCGGACCTCACCGTCGAAGCGGTAGCGCCCGCCGTCGTAGGAGTCGGCCAGCGTGAGCGCCGTGACCCGGGTGTCGACCAGCTCGTCGTCGCCGTCGATCACGCCGTGCACGACCTCGACGGCCACGTCGTCGGGCGTCAGCGATCCCAGCGCCACGAAGGCCCGGACGGTCAGCGTCGAGCCGACCTCGGGGCTGTCACCGACACCGTGGCTCTCCACGTGCTCGACGCGGACGTCGGCCCAGCCCTCGCGCACACCCTTCTTCCAGGCAGCCAGCTCGGTGGCGCCCTTGTAGTCGGAGTTCAGTGCCCGACCCGTGACCGCGGCAGGCGTGTAGAGCTGCCGCACGTAGTCGCGCACCATCCGGGTCGCCAGCACCTTGGGGCCGAGCGACTTCAGGGTGTGACGGACCATCTCGATCCAGCGCGTGGGCACGCCCTCGGCATCGACGTCATAGAACCGCTGGGCGACGTCGTGCTCGATCAGGTCGTACAGGGCGGCCGCCTCGAGGTCGTCACGGCGCTCCTGGTCGTCGACGCCGTCGGCGGACGGGATGGCCCAGCCGTTGTTGCCGTCGTACCACTCGTCCCACCAGCCGTCGAGGATCGACAGGTTGAGGCCGCCGTTGAGGGCGGACTTCATTCCGGACGTGCCGCACGCCTCATAGGGCCGCAGCGGGTTGTTCAGCCACACGTCGCAGCCGGGGTAGAGCGGCTGCGCCATGGCGATGTCGTAGTTGGGCAGGAACACGATGCGGTGGCGCACCTCGGGGTCGTCGGCGAAGCGGACGATCTCCTGGATCAGCTTCTTGCCGCCGTCGTCGGCGGGGTGGGCCTTGCCGGCGATGACCAGCTGGATCGGCCGCTCGGGGTGCAGCAGCAGGCTCTTGAGCCGCGCGGGGTCGCGCAGCATCAGCGTCAGCCGCTTGTACGACGGCACCCGGCGCGCGAAGCCGATCGTCAGCACGTCGGGGTCGAGCGCGGTCTCCACCCAGGCGCACTCGGCGGCGGGCGTCCCGCGCTTGGTGCACGACTTGCGGAGCCGCTTGCGGGCGTCGAGGACGAGCCGCTCGCGCAGCTGGCGCTTGACCGCCCAGATCTCGGCGCCGGGGATCTGGTCGACGGCGGTCCAGAACGAGTCGACCTCGTCGGAGCCGCCGTCGGCGCCGAACCTCCCGGCCAGCGCGAACACCTCACGCCCGACCCAGGTGGGTGCGTGGACGCCGTTGGTGATCGACGTGATCGGCACCTCGGTCTCGTCGAAGGCCGGCCACAGACCGTGGAACATCTCGCGGCTGACATGGCCGTGCAGCTGGGACACGCCGTTGGCGCGCTGGGAGAGGCGGAAGCCCATCACCGCCATGTTGAACACCGTCGGGTCGCCCGCTTGGTAGTCCTCGGCGCCGAGCGCCAGGATCCGCTCGAGGGGCACGCCCGGGAGGGCGCCGTTGGTGCCGAAGTACTGCTCGA